>JAOZSB010000103.1 GCA_029939895.1 Desulfobacterales bacterium | reverse complement strand
TCATACTTGGTGATCATCCCAACTCAATCGATGCAGGTCCTGGCAAAGATATTGTAAAGACAGGCGCAGGCCCAGACAATATAAAAGGCGGCCCTGACGATGATACCCTTGAGGGCGGCGATGGAAACGACAGATATTACTTTGACCGTGGTGACGGCAAAGACGTAATATCTGATGCCAGCAAAAAACCTCAGACTCCTAATCCTGGCAACGATACAATAGAGTTCGGAAGCGGCATTTTCCTTAAAAATATTGAAACTCATTTTGAAGACAACGACCTGATTATAAGTTTTACCGACACACCCAACGACTTAATCACAATTAAAAACTGGCGAAATAATGGCAGGATCGAAAACTTTGAGTTTGCAAGTGGCCTGAAACTAAACGTTAAACAATTTTTAAGCACCCTGGGTACTGAGGAAAATGATTTCATAAACTGGGATGAGAGCGACCTTAAGATAAAAACAAAGGGTGGCAACGACACTATCTTGTTAGACGATCATTTTTTCAGAGTCGATGCTGGCTCTGGCAATGATACGATCAAGATTTTTAACGGGCAGGGCTTTTTCAGGGGAGGTACAGGCGACGATACAATCACCGTAGTCTCCTATAGCAATTCCAAAAGCTGGATAAACGGCGGCTCAGGCAAGGATATATTAACTGGAGGCCACGGCAAAGATACTTTTAGAGGTGGCTCTGAAAAAGATACAATAAATGGGCACTATGGTAAGGACACCATAAGAGGCGATGGCGGCGATGACATCTTAAATGGCGGAGGTGACGATGACACCTATATTTACTACGAAGGCGATGACCATGACGAGATATTCGACAGAACATATGGCGGCAACGCTGGTAACGACACACTACAGTTCGGGCCTGGAATCAGTAAGAAAGATATAACTTTTTCCAGGGATGGTTCTGACCTGATTATTAACATAGGTGATGATGGTCAAGTGAAAATCATTAACCAGGCAAACCCCAATAATGCAATTGAAAACATCCTGCTTGATAATGGAAGACGACTTTCACCCAATGTATTTAACAGCATGGTTCAGGACATGACAATCCATGCTCAAGACGATGGGGCTGGGTTCCCAAGAGGTGATGATCATGATGAAAATGCCGGCATAATAAGTATTGTTGCTCCAGACCTGCAGCAATACGCATAAAAAATATGAAGCAGTAGCGTCCTGCTCATTTTTTTTTAACAGCAATCAACATCATGCTATTTTGAAATTTTATGGATAGACCAGGAAAGACAAATTTGAAGATAATGAAAAAAACTAAAAGTAAAAATCAACATATAGTAAGTAAAGTTAAAAAGAATAACCGCAGCAGGACACTACTATCAAATTAAACCAAAGCGCATTCTTATTTTGCGGGGATAGTCAGTCGTGTTAATGAGAATAAGTGCGCAGTAAAGATATTAACAATGGTGTTTATGTAGAAGAAGTAAAAAAGACAAGTCCCATAAAAACGGCTCAACATGCAGTAAAAAAAACCAGTACTGACATGCAGGCTGATTTATTATACTAAACAATCGAACCTTTATGGAGGAAATACAATGACAGAAGCAATTTCAGTAAATGACATAAATCTGCAAGACAATTTCTCACATCGGGAAATAATAAATAAGACTCAACTTTTTCAAGAGCACCCAGTGGCCCTGGAGGACATTGGCAACGGTGCATATAGTTCCGAAATTGATGAAAAGAGCAGCAGCCTGAACTACAGTTTTACATCACAGGAAATATTTGGCAATGCTCAAAATAACTCTCTTGTTATACAGAACACTGGCAATGCTGGCTTTAGTTTAGAAGTTGTTGAAGATGGCATCGACCTTCAAAACAATTTCACCAAAGGAGAAATATTTAACAATCAGCTTCTTGATAGTTCCATGGATAACATAAGGTTATTGCCAGGAGACATTGATGGGGATGCAGTTACTATGAGCGTTGAGAACCTTGTCTCCCCCAACATCATGAACAGCATCGTCCAGAGCATTGCAGGCTATGCTCCCGATACTGGCGTTGAATACCCAGGGGCCGATGCTCCCGGAACAAAACCAGGTATTATCAACTTTGTTGCACCTGACATGCAGCAAAACGCATAAAAATGATGGAGTAGTGTCCTGTTCATTTTTTTACAAACAGTATTTTAAAGCCAGTTATTTTAAAAAACATTGTCGATTCCATAGAAGAACTACCAGAAATCAACAATCCGTAAAGCCGCTGCTGACGCAAGTGCAACTGCTTTTTACTATAGATTCGATTCTTTTATTAATATGGGTAAACGGCATTGACTTTTGAAAAAATTTACTTACATTGATTATTTGTTATAGTTATACTCTTTTCAAAAAATATACGGTTTTCATTGTGGTACGGGTTATGAAAACAGACTGATTCAAGAAAAAAACGGGTTTAACTCATAGCATCGGCTTTTGCAGATATCCATTCATCTAATGTTAGCAAGCTTAATGCAAGTGCCAAAACACTAAATAATGATACAATTATTTTTATAAAAATATTATAAATGAAAAAAAAATCTTCTATACCAGAGAAAAAAAAGAGACTGGGTGTAACAATACTACAATCTGTTGTAATGCTGATTTTAGTGTACGCCATAACTGCATGTGATCATGCTGATAAAAATATTGAGATTAAAAAAAAAGCAGCACAGGGCGATGCTAATGCCCAGATAAAGCTGGGCGTTATGTATGAACATGGTCAGGGCGTTCCACAAAATTATACCCAGGCTGCACAATGGCACACTAAAGCTGCTCAACAGGGAGAATCTGATTCTCAGAATATTCTGGGGACAATGTGTAAAACCGGCCTGGGTGTTCCAAAGGATTACAGGCAGGCAGCAAAATGGTACACTAAAGCGGCTGAGCAGGGAGATTCCTTTGGGCAGTTTAGTCTTGGCAATATGTACAAATCCGGCCAGGGCGTTCCCGTGGATCATAAGCAGGCTGCAATCTGGATTACTAAAGCTGCTGAGCAGGGGCATATCCCTGCCATGTGCCTGCTTGGACTTTTGTATCAATCTGGGCAGGGCGTTCCACACGATGATGAACTGGCAGCAAAGTGGTACACAAAAGCAGCAATACAGGGCGATAAAGTTGCACAGCAATCACTTGGCCTTATGTATGCCGATGGTCAGGGCGTTCCCCAGGATGATGAAAAGGCAGTGCAATGGATCACTAAAGCAGCCGAGCAGGGCCATGTCCCTGCCATGAGCGTCCTTGGCCTTTTTTATGAGTATGGCCAGGGCGTTCCCAGAGACCGTGAACTGGCTGTAAAATGGTACACCAAAGCTGCTGAACAGGGCGAGACTGATTCTCAGAATATTCTGGGAATTATGTACAAAACCGGCCGATACGTTCCACAGGATTATAAACAGGCTGCAAAATGGTACGCCAAAGCTGCTGAGCAGGGAGATGCTTCCGGTCAGATCAGCCTTGGAGATATGTATAAATCCGGTCAGGGCGTTGATCAGGATTACAAGCTTGCATATGCCTGGATAAGCCTGGCAGCCTCAAAAGGCAATAACACAGGCTACATCAGGAAACGAGAGAATATAGGCAAAAAGCTAGCTCCATGGCAATTAGTTGAAGCCAAGGGGTTTGCAGCCCTCTTTCAAAATAAAATCGACAAACAAGCCAAATAAAAATTCTTATTTTGTAAGACCGCTTAGTTGGGCTAGTTAGGACTTGAGTAATAATATTGAAAAAATTTGATTATAGTAACACCTCCAGTATATTTTTAAAAACACGACATGCCAGACTACAAACCGTAATCCATATTGTGTTATCAATTTTAATCACCTTTGCTTTTACTGATACTTCTAATGCAGAAACGGTTTTAAATTTTAGTGATGTATTAGACAAGTCAATTAAAAAATCATATGATATTAAACTTACCAAAATCGAAGAAAAAATCAGCGCCATAAATGTTGATGAAACCCAATACCTGCTTTACCCGGAAATAAACATGGGTTTTAATACCGAGTACTCCAAGGATCTTCAGGCTAACTCCCGTGTGTCGGCTGTGGGCGATACGGTATATTCAGGCAGCACATCGTACCAGAATGCAGCATCAATCAACCTTTCCTATAACTTCATTGACTTTGGCGTTCGAAGAAAACAGGTTAAAATCGCAGAGCTTGACGCTGAAGCCAGCACTAACAATACGCAAAGAACTGTTCTTGAATTAAAAATTTTTTTAGTAGAGCTTTATGCCAGAAACCTGTCTGCCTTTAAAGATATTCAAACGCAGAAAATGCTTTTATCCATACAAAATGAAAAGCTTAATTTCCTGCAAAGGAGCTGTGAAACAGGCCTGTACAGCAAAACAGAAGTAATTGACCAGCTAAAGGTCATCAGTGAAACACAAAGGGCCATACAGAGCTTTACTGCAACTTACCAGATATCTCTTCAGGACCTGTCCTATCATACCGGTGAAAAATACGATGCAAATGAAGTCAAAATATCTTCCTTTGAATTCATAAATGAACCCTTCAGGGAAATGGATTTCAAGTCTCACCCTGAATACAAGGCATATGAAATCAATATCAGAAAAAAGCAGATTGAAGCAGAATCTCAATTGGTGAGCCTGATGCCGGAAGTAAATTTTTATGCACGATATAATTTCTTAGGCGCTGACACCAGCAGTTATCCAGAGTCTTACGATGACATGGAAGAAAGAAGTTATATTATTGGCTTTTCAACGTCTTTGCCAATTTTTGCAAGCTTCAAAAAAAGACACACATGGTCAAAGATAAAACATGAAAAAAAAAGGTATGAAATAGGAAGGAACCAAAAAGAAGCAGAACTCAGCACTACATATTCAAAGACGAAAACAGCATACCTTTCCATGAACAAAGAAATTGAGCACTTAAAAAAGATGCTTGTACTTATTGATGAAAAAATCACTCAGCTCACACACCTCACCAGACAAAGAATGATCGAACCAATTTCTCTGCTTAATGAAAAAAGAGATCATGTTAACCAAAAGCTATATTTGGAAAAAAGAATTATCAGCAGCATGTTGGAATTAAAAAAACTGAAATTCATGACAATGCAGTATTAAGCTGATTTGAAGATAAAATCTCATATTTTAGTGCAAACTGAAATGTATATAATTTAAGGAACAGTAAAGATGCAAAGTGGATTGATAGCCCTTGAAATTGTGGCAAAACTAAACAGAATCGATATTGACATCAGGGCTGTCATAATGGAAAACGGGTTAAACGAAGAAGAACTCAGCGTTGAAGAATTACTGCGAATAAGCAAGATTAAAGGCTTTAAGGCCAAGCTGAAAACAATCACCCCGGAAAACATTGTCCCCAAATATCCTTTGCCTGCCATTATCCAGCGTCAGGATGGTGGATACGGTGTATTGCTTGATATAAATACAGAACAGGAAAGTGCCTTAATATTTATTCCTGAAGATAAAAAAACCCGCCAGATCACCCTGGCTGAGCTTGAAGAAATGTCAGCAAATCAGTACATTATTTTGCGCCACAAAAAAATCAGCACCAATGTAAAGTTCGGCTTTATCTGGTTTTACAAAGAAATACTCAGGTACAAACGCATTATTGCAGAAGTACTTATAGGTTCTTTTGTAGTACAGCTTTTTGGACTGGTTACTCCACTTTTCACCCAGGTAATTTTAGATAAAGTACTTGTGCACCATTCCATGACAACACTTGATATTCTAGCAATCGCATTTGTTGCAATTGCTGTTTTTGAGCTGCTGCTGAACATAACCAGGACATATATTTTTGTCCATACAACCAGTAAAATTGACTCACGGCTTGGGGCAAAGCTGTTCAGGCACCTTCTATCCCTGCCTTACATGTACTTCAGCACCAGAAAGGTTGGTAATATTGTTGCCAGGGTCAGGGAGCTTGATACCATTAGAAACTTCATAACCGACAAATCAATTTCCGTTATCATTGATTTATTCTTTTCAACAATTTTTGTGGGAATGATGTTCCTGTACAGTGTAAAGCTAACCCTGATTATAATTGGGTTTGTGCTGGCACTTTCAATTCTATACTTAACTATAACCCCGGAGCTAAGGCGGCGGCTCGAAGATAAATTTCAAATGGGGGCGCAGTCCAACTCCTATCTGGTTGAGTCCATAACCGGCATTGAGACAGTAAAATCCCTGGCAATAGAAGGGTCGATGCAAAGAAAATGGGAGGACTATCTGGGCAGATATGTCAACTCCAACTTCAACCTGACAAACATGTCCAATATATCAGGTGCAGTTGCAGGCACTCTGCAAAGGCTGATGACTGTTACGATACTGTACATGGGAGTTCAGCTTGTGCTGGAAAACAAGCTTACCGTGGGGCAGTTAATAGCATTTAACATGTTCTCTGGTCAATTCACCGGCCCTATTATCAGGCTGGTAAATCTCTGGAATGAATTTCAGCAGGCTTTGCTTTCCATTGACAGACTTGGCGATATTTTAAATCACCCTCTTGAGCAACAGGCCGACAACCCAATCACACTGCCTGAACTTGCCGGGCATGTTCGATTTGATAATGTAAGCTTTAAATACAAACCGGATTCTCCACGAGTATTAAACAACATTTCTTTTTCAATTAAACCGGAAATGACCGTTGGGATCGTTGGTAGAAGCGGAAGCGGTAAAAGCACCCTGACAAAACTTATTCAAAGGCTGTATGTAGCAGGTGAAGGTGCATTGTACTATGATAACATTGACGTGAAGCATATTAACCCGATCTGGCTTAGAAATAATATTGGAGTAGTTCTTCAGGAAAATTATCTTTTCAGCGGGACGATTCGTGAAAACATTGTAATGCCAAAACCAGACACAAGTATTGAGCATGTGATTTATGTTTCCAGGCTTGCAGGCGCGCATGAGTTTATTTCTCAACTGCCCGACGGCTATGACACTCCCGTGGGAGAGCGTGGCACAACCCTTTCTGGCGGGCAACGACAGAGGGTTGCAATAGCAAGGGCACTTATCACAGATCCCAAAATACTAATTTTTGATGAAGCCACCTCATCGCTGGATTTTGAATCTGAAATGATTATTCGAAATAACATACAGCACATCAAGAAGAACAGAACCATGTTTATTATCGCCCACAAGCTTTTTACCGTTAAAGACTGCGATGTGATACTTGCCATGGACGATGGGCGGATTGTAGAGGCTGGAACACATGAGAAGCTTTTGGAAAACAAGGGTTACTACCATCACCTGCACTCTTTGCAGAAGATGTAGCAGGAAGTAAACCTTTAGTATATTTAAGCAGTAAGTGCAGTAAAACAAATTAATATTTTAAAATAAAATGGGCATATTAAATGAGATTCATTTTTGGAAAAAGCGAAGACGACAGCCACGAATTCAAACCAATTCTGGCTGAAATTGAAGGCAGACCGGTCAATCCGCTTGGGCGAACAACCTTTTGGCTTATTGTTACAATCATTTTTATTGCCTGTACATGGCTGTATTGCGGCAAGGTAGATATTGTTGTATCGGGCAGGGGCAAGGTATTACCCTTTGGAGAAATCAAAATCATTCAGCCCCTTGAGACTGGTGTTATCAGCAGTATTAATTGCAGACCCGGAGACTATGTAGAAAAAGGTCAGGTACTCATCGAGATTGATCCTTCTGCTACACAGCCAACGCTCACATCATATACTAAAATGCAAAAAAACATTGAGCTTGAAATCGAAAGAAGAACTGCAACCTTAATGAAGACCGATTTCAATCCTGATACTTCAAAATATGATCCAACGCTGGTTCAGATGCAGCTTAATATTTTCAAGACAGAAAAAGCAAGCTTACAAAAGTTTTTAGCTTCAAAGCAAAACCAGATTGAAGGCCTTAATTCTCAAAAACAAGAAACATTATCAGAAAAAAATAAAATTGAATTACTGCTGGAAATAAATCAGAAAAAAGAAAAACGCTTAAAAAAAGTAAAAGATATAATTCCAGTGGAGCAATATGAAGAGGCGATAAGTAATATCATCAACTATGAGAAGTCACTGGAACAAACAACTTTTCGTTTAAAAGCACTCGATTTTGAAAAGCAGCAGCTTCGTGATGAGATTGATTATCAAAAGCAAAGCATGAAGCAGGAAAACCTTGAAGCACTTGCAGAGCAGCAAAAACAGCTAACTTCCTACAAGGCTGAAATTGACAAGATCTCCTATCTTAATAAAAAACAATCACTGACATCTCCGGTGTCAGGCTATGTTATAGAGCTGTTTACCAACACGATTGGCGGAGTAGTTTCTCCGGCTCAAAACCTTATTTCAATTCTTCCAAAGGACTCTCCGTTAATTATTGAAGCAACAGTAATGAACCAGGATATTGGATTTATCAGCGAGGGTATGAAGGTAGTCATAAAAGTAGATGCCTTTCCCTTTCAAAAATACGGGATGATAAGGGGTACGGTGCATCAGATTTCAAGGGACAGCATCATTGATGAACGCCTTGGGCCTGTTTACAAGGTATATGTCAATCCCGATGAAATGAGCCTGGATATTGATGGCAAGGAAACTTTTATTACAACGGGCCTGACCGTGACGGTTGAAGTGACAATTGGAAAAAGAAGAATCATTGAATTTTTTATCTACCCACTTATTCAGTATCTGGACGAAGGTTTGAGCGTGAGATAAGTTCGGCCCTTTATTAAAGGGCTCGCAATGGCGAAAAGCACAAGGCCGTACCATCGGATACGGCCTTGTGCTTTTCGATAAATCCCTGCCATTGGCGGAGTATTTGAAACTGCAACTAATAAACTTCGATCAAAGGACTTGTTCTTCGATAAACTCCCAGCTGTCCTTTGCGATGTTCATCATTTCAGCGACTTTTTTTACATCCTCATAAAACTGTTCATCCACCTTAATATCGTACTCGTAAATTTGAGTACACAAAATGTCCAGCGCTAATCCAAATTCATTATTCTCCAGCATCTCAGTGATATTTTCTATATCTTGCCCGGGCAATTTATCTTCCATGGCGGTGGTAAGCTGTAGTATGGTTTTGTTGATTGTTTTAAAATGTTTCCTTATCATGATTCTCCTTACTTAAAGGGGTACGCTGTGATAATGTCATTCCCCTGTACAATTATACGAACCTTAAGCCCATCATAAACACCTTCAACTTTATACCTTACGTGCTTACCTTTTCGTGTATAAAGAGCGCCTGGCCTTCCTGTTTGCTGAACCCAAATATTATTGGGATTAGTAGCAACCTCTGATGCTGCATGCAATATTTTTTTTTTAGACCATAATATTGGAAATTTTGTTTTTCCGTTAAAAAACCTTGTAATTCCAAATTTGTGCCCACCTCCAGTTGCATCACCAGTAAGAATATGTATGGTACGCTGTGGTGATGCCAGATTGACCATATCATCTGCTTTCTTTGAACCTCCTATTAATTTGGCAGTTGTACCATAGCCACTCCCCGGCAACACCATTCCTGACATTAACCCGGCCAAAGCTGCACTCTTATCTAAGTCACTGGCATCAGGGTCTTGAAATGTCTGGTATGTATCATACCCTTCGTAAGCACTTAAAGCAGCTTCCATAAACGGCAATATAAGAAGTGGATTAAACAACCCCCAGGGATCAGTTCGGGTGATTGGATTATTGCCGACATAAGCGTAAAGGTTCAAGTCACCACCACTAAACCCTATTGGGTCGGGGGTCATGTAGCGGCCCGTGTCCTCGTTATAGAACCGAAAACCGTTCTGGTACAGGTTGCCGTCAAAACTCTTCTTGTCCTTTTCATCGTGCTCTATGTACATGTTTGCAAGAGCATAAAATGCAAAGGTTCCTTTTCCAGCCGACAGATTCGGGGGATACCTCAACTCACCAAAGGGCTTGGAGATCAGTTCTACATTTACTTCCGACCCTTTACTACCCCCGGCATTCAAAATAAACCGGGTTGCTCCCCGGTGATCGTAAACAAATCTTCTCATATCAGCGCTTTCTCTCCCCCTGGATGCTGACATGTATCCAACACGGTTGTTGCCCATGTAGACAAAGGTTTCCTGCAATGCTTTTGGTTGCTTAACTGCATTGCCCCTCCGCCCCTCAGTGTCGGACTTCACTATACGAGAATACAGGTTACCGTTAAGATCGTAGGCAAACAATACTGATGATTCAACAACTGGTTGCAAGCCATAAATGCCTGGCCTATAGCTTCTGCGCCTTACCCGCTGCCCAAAAGTGTTATAGTCATGCTCCATATGCAGCTTCCCCATTTTGAATACCCTTGAGAGCCGTCCCCGCTGGTTGTATTCGTATGTCCAGTCGCCTATGCGGGTGGTGTTGCCTGCTGCGTCATACTCAAGCTCAATTACTCTGGAGTTCTTTGCAATGGTCTTTATCCGGTTCGTACCAGGGTAATACGTATAGGTGTTGACTTCACCAGCATCGTTTTTACTTAAACGGTTGCCAACCCTGTCGTAGGTATACTCTATGCTGCCGTAAGCGCCCTTTGCTTTGATCAAACGGTCAAAGGCATCATACTTAAAGGTCTGGTTGTATCTGGAGGGCCTTGACGATCTTATGGAAGTCATATTGCCGTTGTTGTCGTATTCATAGCGGTGTTCCATCACTGTGTTGACATTCGCAAGCCCCACTCTGTTGCTGACTGCACTCTTTTCAAAAGCAACAGCACCTGCTTTTTTCAGCAAATCTGCTACACCATACTCCTTTACCCCGTAAAGCACATTTCGTTTGGCATCCCGGCTTCCAAGCCTGTAGCCAAACTCCTTTATCTGTCCTGTTTCAGAGTACTGATAATCCATCACACTATGTACTGACCTGTTATTGTCCCAGTAGGTCTCGGCACTTACACGCCCGCCCTTTGTGTATGTGCGTGAAATTGCATTTTGAATTCCTGAAGAATCTGTTGAGATCCCCTGTTTGAACATCTTTGTTCTTACGCGCCCCTTTTTGTCGTATGAAAAATACGTATTTAATTTTAATTCTATTATCCCGGTCAGCTGACCTTTTCCAAACTTCCCTGCATCATACTCAAATGTAGCATCTTCCGAAGGATCAGGATACGAAACCGATGTCATGCGGTTTAATGCATCATAGGTGAAAGTGGCTGTTATCCCCCTTGCATCTGTTCTGGAGACAATGTTGCCGGACTCGTCATATGCGTATCTTGTTATGCCAGTGTCTGGGGAGTTCCTTACCAGCGTCCTGCCCATGTCATCAAATTCAAAGGTGGTGGTATGCCCTTCTGCATCAGTAACTGATTTTGTGTTGCCTGCTGCATCGTAAGTAAACAGCGTTACTGCCCTCCCTGGCTGGGTTACCTTTATCCTGCGGCCCAGGGCATCGTATTCAATAAAAGTTGTGACACCGTTGGGATTGGTGACTGCCACCGGGTTGCCTGCATTGTCGTAGTTATACCGGGTATAGGAATTATTTTGTTTAATCACCCGATATAACATCCCAGGGCTGTGCGGGTGGTTATAATCCATCCTCTTTCTTGATACCCTTGCTCCGCCATAATCATAGGAGGCTATCTCGGAGACATGTCCCTTATTATCGTAGTGCATGGATGTGTAATTACCTGCTGCATCCACCTGTCTGGTCAGCCTCCCGTAATCTGTGCCATACTCACACTTCATGGTTACACCATCGGGATCTACGGCCATGGCTGCATTACCTGCAATATTATATGTGGTGGTATTTATACCGCCGTCTGACCAGCTTGTGGTCTTGAGCGCCCTGCCCCTTGCATCGTATTCCAGTGCCAGGGTTTCACCATTCACATCCCGCATCAGCCCGGGCTTGCCAGCAGCATCATAATTTGAAAACCTGGTGGCTCCAATCAATGGCCGTGTCATCGTACGAAGGTCGCCGGTTACATTGTCATAGTCAAATGTGGTTGTGTCTTCACTCCCTGTTGCAGGGCCATCCACAGAGGTTGTCTGTCCCCTGCTGTTGTATGTGAAGGATGTCACGTATTCAAAGGGAGTCTCAAACCCGTTTTTGTTTCTTGTCATACCCCTCTGGATTATGCTCTGGAGCAAATTCGTATCATCGTAATCGTAGAGAGTCTCTTTACTTCCATCGCCACTGGCGTTTGGTTCTACTATACCTGTTATTGAATTTAATACTGGATGGAAGGTAAGGGTCATGCTTTTTTCCACTGAAGTACCAGAAGCTATTGTGATGGTCTGCGGGTTCCCTCTATTATCATAGTCTGAAAACCTGTTTACCGTGCCGCCAGCATACTCGACTTCGAGCAGATTCATGGCATCATCGTAAACCCATTTTACTGCATTTGATATGCTAAAGGGACGAAGCCCCTTACCTGTCATGGAGGTTACGCGCTTTCTATTGTTTATGGATGCCATAATAAAGGTACGCACTGTACCATAGGCATCAGTAGTCTTAACAGAATCATCCCCTTGATATTCGATTGTAATGTCAGAATTACCAGGGTTGTAACCCGCCACGACACGATCCTCGCTATCGTAAGCCCAGCCTGCCATCAAATGATTTGAAGTATTTCTTTTTTCTGTTAAATTGTGTGAATCGTCGGTGTCGTCATAAGCATATCTTACACCTGATCCATCTGGATAGAGTACTTTGGTGAGGTTGCCGTTTTCATCATGGAAGAACTGCACCCAAACCCCGTCTTCTATCGTTGCTGTTGCCGGGCCTGTTATGGAACTTATCTTTCCTTCTGAATAATTAAAGGCAAGCACCCTGCCGGTTTCTTCGTCAATAGCACTTCCCAGTGCATCGTCACCCCCGTAAATGAGGCTTATGCGATTTCCTTTTTCATCCTCAAGCCATTGCAGTA
>JAOZSB010000450.1 GCA_029939895.1 Desulfobacterales bacterium | reverse complement strand
TGCAAACGTGGTTGTAGAAAAGGCCAATGGTTCAATGGAAAAATTAAATACTTCCATGGATGAGATCTCCAAGGCAAGCGAAGAAACATCCAAGATAATAAAAACCATTGATGAGATTGCCTTTCAGACCAATCTTCTGGCCTTAAATGCAGCAGTTGAAGCAGCCAGGGCAGGAGAGGCCGGAGCCGGGTTTGCAGTTGTTGCCGATGAAGTGAGAAACCTTGCAATGCGGGCTGCTGATGCAGCAAGAAATACAGCAGATTTGATTGAAGGTACAGTAAAGAAGGTTAACGAAGGCTCAAGCCTGGTTAAATCAACCAACGATGAGTTTACTGAAGTTGCAACAAGTACCGGGAAAGTTGGCGAGCTGGTTGGTGAGATAGCCGCAGCTTCCAATGAGCAGTCAAATGGTATTGAACAGGTAAATAAAGCAGTTGTAGAGATGGATAAGGTTACACAGCAGAATGCTGCAAATGCTGAAGAGTCAGCCGCTGCATCTGAAGAGATGAACGCTCAGTCAGAACAGATGAAAATGTCTGTGGGTGACCTGATTGCTTTAGTCGGTGGAGCAGGTAACAGCTCTGGTGCGGGTTCCGCACATGCCATGCACTCACCTAAATCTGTATCACACATACCGATTGCACCAGCCAGGACAAAAAATAAGGCATTGACAACTGGCAAGGCTTCGGAAGTCAGCCCGAATCAGGTCATCCCAATGGATGATGACGATTTTTCTGATTTTTAAAAAAACAGGTACTTTTTTAGTACCAAAACAATTCTTCCTCTCTCTGGTGGTGCAATACAGTGTTATAGGTTTCCCCGACACCAGCCATCACCGGAGGGGCGGAAGTTTTTTAAAAAAAAAGTAAATCAGAGTTCAAAACAAAGCAGACCCTGGGGGTTGTTTCTTTGTTTCTCTGGTGTTAATATCAAATCTTTATTTTAGATCAAGGTGGATCCAGTTAACCCGGTATTGAAATGGGATGTAAGCTGACCGGGGGCGAGGGCAGGCAGAAATGTCTTCCCTGAAAACCATCTGCTTTAAAGCAGTATAACCGGGAGTGCTTGAAGTAAAACTACGGGGATTTTTATGGATACCATAACTAAGGAACTTGAAGAATTTTCTGACAAGACTGATGCGCTTGAAGGTATAGACCTGCCTGCTCTGGAGGAACTTGTCTTTTCAATTGAGCGCCTCGACAAGAGTTGCGAAAAACTCGAAGACAAAAATCTTCATGATTTAATGGCTGCGCTGTTAGGTTATATTGGAGAGCTTACAGCTTTTGAAGCATACGATATCGAGGTTTACAAAGAGGCTGCTGAAACTTTGCAAATCATGATTCACTCATTTTTCTGGGAAGAGTCGTACAAGGTGGATCTGCCTGAATTGTATCAAAAGCTTCATTACTCCCCTGGGTCTGGAGACACAAAACAGGATGCTGAAGTAATGGAAGACATAAAGCCCGATCCTGAAGTAAAAGATGAAGCAGATTCACAAGATGCACCACCAGAGCCTTCCGATGCCGGGGAGGATGTAAAGCCCGAAAAAAAGAAAGTAGAGCTTGACGAAGATGAGATTCTAATTCTAAACGATTTTGTGCTTGAGGCGCTCGACAGCCTTGAAAGCATTGAATTGAGCCTCATAGAGCTTGAGCAGGAGCCGAGTGATAAGGATATTATTAACTCAATTTTTAGACCCTTCCACACGATCAAGGGGATTTCAGGTTTTTTGGGGTTAATGAAAATCAATCAACTGGCCCATGTTACAGAAAACCTTCTTGATGATGCCAGGAACGATGAGTTTGTAATTAATGACGAGCTTACCGATATTATTCTTGAATCCGTGGATGTCCTCAAGGCCCTTATTGCCAATGTTGAGGAGAGTGTTGCTTCCGGCAGCGGTAACCTTGAAGGGGATTTTGACGTAGAGCCTTTAAAGGAGCGAATAACCAAGGCCCAGGAACGTGCAAAATCTGGAGAAGTCCGCCGCCTTGGCGACATACTCGTAGAAACCGGCGCTCTTGGTGAGCAGGACATTGAAAAGGCTCTTGGTTTTCAGAAGGAATCACCAGATGCAAAGCTGGGTGAGATCCTCATAGAAAAGCAGATTTCAGACTCCAAAACAGTAATCGGGGCCATCCGGGAGCAAAAAAAGACCAAAAAAACTGTTGAACAACAGGTCAAGGTAGACACAGGCAAGCTTGACAACCTTGTGGACTTTACCGGAGAGCTTGTCATCTCCCAGACCATGCTCAGGCAGAACAGTGTAATCAAATCAATAACAGATCAAAAGCTATTCCAGAACCTGAACCAGTTGAGCCAGATTGTTACGACGATCCAGAAAATTGCCATGTCAATGCGCATGGTTCCAATCAGAAGCACATTCCAGAAAATGGTTCGTCTTGTCAGGGATCTTGCCAGAAACTCAGGCAAAAAAGTTGACTTGAAAATGTCCGGCGACGAGACAGAAATTGACAGGAACGTGGTGGAGCAGCTTTACGAGCCTATGGTTCATATGATCAGGAACTCGGTTGACCACGGCCTTGAACAACCCGAAGACAGAGTTGCAGCCGGGAAAACCGAAACCGGAACCGTCAGCCTTGCTGCCTTTCATCAGGGCGGTAACATAATAATTGAGATAACCGATAATGGAAAAGGTCTCAATAAAGAAGGCATACTCGCAAAGGCTAAAAAGTCAAACCTTATAACCGACGAATCTGTCCTTTCTGAGTCAGAAATTTTTGATCTGATTTTTCAGCCCGGGTTTTCTACAGCCGCTACGATAACAGACGTATCCGGCAGGGGCGTTGGCATGGACGTTGTTAAAAGGGGGATCGAGAAGCTTCGTGGCCGCCTTAACGTTCGGTCCGAAGAGGGCCAGGGCACAACCATTGCCATCAGTCTTCCCCTGACCCTGGCCATTATAGACGGCATGATAGTACGGGTTGGCACCGAGCGGTATATACTTCCTGCAATAGCAGTAGTCGAATCCTTCAGGCCCAAAAGAGAAGACTGCTTCACCGTGAAAAACGAGGGCGAAATGGTAAAGGTTCGTGGCGGCCTGCTGCCATTGATGCGTCTTAACAAGATGTTTGATCTGGATAATAAAAAAGTAAATCCATGGGAAGCACTTGTGGTGGTGGTGGAAAATAAAAATGAACACAGGGGCATCCTGCTTGATGAGCTTTTAGGCAAAGAAGAAGTAGTAATAAAAAATCTGGGAGAATCCTTGAAGGGCATCATGGGATTGGCTGGCGGCGCAATCCTTGGCGATGGAAGGGTTGGACTAATATTAGATATGGATGGCCTTTTTCGCCTGTTCGACACCCATGACTAATTGATTTAATTGATCTGATAGTATTGAAGCTGTTAAGTTTTAATTACTATTTGTAATATATTGATGGAAAATCAGTAGTGTCCCGTTAAAAATCGAATAATTTCAATTGGATTTGGGCACT
>JAOZSB010000102.1 GCA_029939895.1 Desulfobacterales bacterium | reverse complement strand
TCGCCCCTTCAGGGCTTGGTCGATTTAAAAGGAACATATTTTTGATAAACGCTATAATCAAATTCAAGATAATTTTTATAATGATCCTGGTCAATTATATTTATATGCCACCCTTAAAAATCAATCAGACTCTGCCTTTAGGTCTCGGATGAGGCGATCAAGGGCTATTTTGTAATCATCGTGGTTTTTCCAGTTACTGAAGTCCGGGATGTGGTATGCCCTGACTTCAATTGCCATGTCCTTCCCTGTTTCAGAATCAAAGCATTTCCACGCTTTTATTGCATCAATATCAACAAGCCCGATTGGGAAGAGTTTTTGCTTTTTGGACTCCTTTTCAGACTCCAGAGCTTTTCTGATTTCTGTTTCCACCCAATCGCTTTTCATGCTTTTTTCTGATAATACCAGGAGAGTTTTGTCATTAACCCTGATCGCCCTGTCAATCTGGTCGATTATCTTTTTACCACCCTTAATATCATGGGGTGCGTACCAGCACCTTATATTATTGGCCTGAAAGTCTGCATACAGCCGTTCTACAAATTCCTTATCCAAAGTTGAATGGCTGATAAAGCAGGAATAAAACTCAAAGGGCGTGCCAGCAGCAACCAGGGAAGCCATGTACTCAATAAAAACATTAGGCACACCACAGCCCCTGAGAAATTTTTCTGGGATTTTTCCCTTTGATCTGAAAATCGTTTCAATTCCTATTGATGATGGCCCAATATGATCAACTTCTTCAAGATTTCTGGCTGAGCTTAGGTCGAGATTGGTGAATCTTGTTATTCCTAATTGAGTGTTACTAAAATTTGTATTTGCTAAATCCGTATTGTCTAAAATTGTGTAATAAAGATTCGCCCACTGAATATCTGCCCCACTGAGATTCGCATTCCTGAGATCCGCCTCCCATAGACTCACACTCCTTAGATCCGCATCACTAAGATCCGCACCACTGAGATTCGCATCCTCGAGATTCGCCCCCCTGAGATTCGCACCCTCGAGATTCGCCCCCCTGAGATTCGCGCCCCAGAGATTCGCAGCCTCGAGATTCGCACCCCTGAGATGAGGCCTAATATCCAGATTATCCGCCCTCCATTCATTCCATGCTTTAACACCTTCTTTCAAAATCTGTAAATGTTCAGGATTTGCCATTGGGATGCCTCCATTATTATTTAAGGGCGGTTTTACGCACTTTTTATACTTATTTCATAAACTGCCCAGTGCAGGGAGTTTGCCACAGGGAAGCCCGGCAATTGATATGGATCACACCAATATTGCCGGGCTTCACCATTTATACCTCTCGTTCCCAGGCAGAGCATGGGAACGAGAAAACAATTGGTAATATCAGCCCAACCTGCGGTTTTTTTATGTACCTGGATAAAAAATTTTCGTTTTTAACCTTATTTTTCCCCCAAGAAACCTTAGTAGCAAAATTCCTTATATTTCAGAACCTTATTGCCTTATTTTTTATAAGGTAATAAGGTTTTATTTAGTAAAGTGTCCGGGCTACTAAGGTCAAACAGCAATAAATAAGGTTTTCTTTTTCAATTTTCACCGTCCGTTGCATTTTCTCAAAATTCTCGATCCCAGGCTCTGCCTGGAAACGCTGTCCCGGTGGCCCTGCCACCAAATTGTGCTGCCTCATTAAAGGCTCGGAGGCGGGTATACATTTTTGCGTTCCGAGACTTATTCTGCAAACGCATACAGCATAGCAAATCCATGTATATTTCACAATAATATACCTTCGATAAATTATGGCGGATTGAAAAACCTTGTCTATTTTTAACGGGCAATGGATTGTGGCGGGCTTGAGGAGACCCCGCTGAGGCTCTGAATTTTTACAATTATATTTATATGCCACCCTTGCAGGGCTGGGGTGTTGGGTTGGGTGTCTTTCCCAGGCCTTACAGCCTGGGCTGGTATATGCCACCCCTGCGGGGCTTATTTGATGATGCCATTTTTTGACTATTCAAACCACAACCCCAGTGCATCATTTTGAGGCGATTTAATTATAATAACATCGTCCCTTCCCGACGAGCGAGATGGGAGCGATTTATTCCGATGGCTAAAGCACACCGGCTATACAAAATAACCCCTATCGAGGTTTTATATCTCACCCCTTCGAAGAAAACGCAAATCATCAAACATTAAACCGGAAATTTATGATGTCGCCGTCTTCTACAAGGTAGGTTTTGCCTTCGAGTCTTGCGCGGCCTTTTTTCTTTGCTTCATTATAGCTGCCCGCCTCCATTAGATCGCCATATGCCATTACTTCCGCCCGGATAAATCCCTGTTTGATGTCAGAGTGAATAACATCTGCTGCGTTGAGTGCTTCTGTTTCTTTTTTGATTGTCCAGGCCCGTACCTCGTCTTCGCCAACGGTAAAAAATGAGATAAGGCCAAGGAGGGAGTAGGACTTGATAATCACTCGATCCGTAGCCGATGCAGTGATGTTGAATTCCGATAGAAAGTCTTCTGCTTCTTCGTCTGTCATCTGTGAAAGTTCCTGCTCAAGCTTTCCCCTGATGACCATACCTTCGATTCCACTGCCGCCGGTGCTGCTTTCGCCTTCTTCAGCCATGGAAAACCCTGCTATTTCCGGCATTTCGCTGTCTTCATCTTCGTTGTTGAGCAGTGCCAGGACGGATTTTGCAGAAAGGAATGCATAGCCTTTCAGCAGGGGAGAGTCTGCAATATGCGGAAAGCTCCTGAGGGGTTTTTCCTCTTCAAGGTGCTCTAGTGCTTCCTTGAGGAGGGCGATTTCTTCGGGGTTTGGTTTTTTGCCCCTTTTTGCATCAAGCGCCAGACGTTCGAGTCTTTTTTCCACAACCATGAAGTCGTTGACCATCAACTCGCTGTCCAGGGTGGCAATATCCTGCCCAGGGTCTGCCCCTTCTGTGCCGTACTGCTTAAAGTTCCGCAAAACATATATAAGTGCGTCACAATCACGAACTCCTGTCCACTGTGAGCTGTCCTTTTCCTTGCCCTGTTTTTTGGCTGGGATAAAGTATTCCACCTTTGCAAATATTGTTTTTTGCGGGGAATATATTTTAGAAAGGATGTCCACCCTTTCATCGGGCACTGTAATGGTGCCTATCCTGTCTTCCATCTTGGCGGATTCACCGCCGGTTGCTCCCGTAAGCGCCTCAAAAACCGTAGTTTTTCCAGCACCTGAAAGCCCTATTATACCAAGCTTCATTAGTTAAAAATTCCTTCCTGGGGTTCTGGTGCGTGCCTCAAAAACCGTAGTCTTGCCAGCACCTGAAAGCCCTGTTATACCAAGCTTCATGAGTAAAAATTTCCTTCCAGAGGCATTCTTATCGGAGTTTATGCGTTAGAAGCCCTGCCTGAAAATATCATTGGGATCAGTGATTATATTCGGTTTAGGCGTGTACTCGGTGGGAGCAGTCCCTTCCTTGAAAACCTCGAAGCGGGTTTTTTTTGATTCGGGTATTGGCAGGAGTCCGGTTTCAGCGTCAATTTTTACGAATACAACATCTTCCGGCGGTTGAAAAACCCTGACTGATTTTTCCTTTAATATACTTTTCATAAAATCGAGCCAGATAGGGCTGGCAGCCCTTGACCCGGTTTCGCCTTTTCCAAGTGACTGTTCTTCGTCACGCCCCACCCATACACCGGTTACATACCGTGGGGTAAATCCCATAAACCATGCGTCATAAAGATTGTTTGTGGTGCCGGTCTTGCCAGCGGCCGGCCTGCCCAGCTTTTTAATCCTTCTTCCAGTACCGTTTTGAACAACACCCTCAAGAAGGCTGGTCATTATAAAGGCTGTGCTTTTTTCCATCACCTTTTCGCTCTTGTGCTGGCTTTCTTCAAGCACGTTTCCGTCCCTGTCCACAATCTTTGTTATAAAAACCGGCTCAACAAGGTAGCCGGCGTTTGCAAAAGCAGAGTAGCTCCTTACGTTTTCCAGAAGCGAAATACCAGAAGACCCAAGCGCAATGGAAAGATCCTCGCTGATGCGGGAGTCAATACCAACCTTCTTTGCGTAGTCAATTACATATGAAATTCCAATGTCCTGCAAAATTTTAATTGTAACAACGTTCCTGGAATGCTCCATTGCCTTTCGTAAAAACGTGGGCCCGTAAAATCTATCCTTATAGTTTTTCGGTTTCCATTTAAAATCGCGTTCTTTGTCCCGGAACACAATTGGTGAGTCTATGATAATGCTTGCTGCGGTGTAGCCCTTGTCGATTGCTGCTGCATAAACAATCGGCTTAAAGGATGATCCAGGCTGTCGTCTGGACTGGGTTGCCCGGTTAAACTGGGTTTGCCGAAAACCGCTTCCACCCACCATCGCCTTGACATGCCCTGTTTCAGCATCCATGCAAAGCAGCGCAGCCTGTGCTGCCGGGGGCTGTTCAAGGGCCAGCGACCACATGTCCGTGCTGACATCATAATCTTTCTTGATCTTGACAAGTATTACATCGCCCACACTCAGGGCTACCGCCGGGTTTGTAATTTTGTAGGGATAACGATTCGAGTCAGGCACACGCGCCCAGTCCATATCTTCCAGGACAATTTTACCATTTGCATTGCCCATGCGGACGGTGACAACACCTGCCTTACTGTCTACATCAACAACAACGCCCTCCACAACCTTGCCAGGCTCAATTGGTTTTTTTTCATACTTTTCAGCCAGGGTTCTTGAATATCCTTCAATCTCCATTGGACTTAGTTTTTTAACCGGCCCAAAATACCCCTGCCTTCTGCTGTAATCGGTAAGTCCGTTTTCAACCGCCCTTCGTGCATCCTTCTGCATCTCGATATTCACGGCGGTGTAGACTTTAAGCCCCTCTTTATACAGGGCTTTTCTGCCATATTTTTTTGCAACATACCTGCGTACATATTCTGTAAAATAAGGCACTTTTTCCATGTAAATATTGCGCCTTTTTTTAAGATCCAGCCTGGTGTTCAGGGCTTCCGAGGCCTGGACATTGCTTATATATTCCACCTCAACCATGCGGTTAAGCACATAAAGCTGCCTTTCCTTGGCCTTGCTCCAGTTAAGCAGGGGGGAATATTTTCCAGGGGCCTGGGGCAGACCGGCCATCATGGCGCATTCCGCAAGATTAAGCTCGTTAACAGACTTGCCAAAATAGTTTCTTGCTGCTGCCTCCACACCGTATGCACCGTGTCCCAGGTAAATCTGGTTCAGATACAAAAAAAGAACCTCATCCTTGGACAATGCCTTGTCGATCCTGTATGCAAGTATGATTTCACGAATTTTACGTTCGTATGTTCGTTCGGGTGTGAGAAAAAATGACTTGGTGACCTGCTGTGTTATTGTGCTGCCGCCCTGGACAATGGTTCCAGCCTCAAGGTTCTTAAAAAAAGCTCTAACAATACTGATAAAATCAACGCCTTTATGTTTATAATAACGGGTATCTTCGGCTGCAATAAAAGAGTCCTTCAGCATTTTGGGGACTTGATTCAGGGGGGTTATAATTCTTTTTTCATTAAAAAATTCCCCGATTTTCCGCTGATCGTCGGAATAAACCGTGGTGATAACAGGGGGCCTGTAATCGCCGAGGGAGGCAATCTTGGGGAGATCCTTGCCTAAATAATAGTAAACACCATATATAACGCCAAAGCATCCAAGGACAAGCAAAACGCATAAGACTGCGAGTCCTTTAAGAAAAATTGACATAAAGCTGGTTTTTTTTACCCTTTTTTTTACACTTTTAGAACCGGAATTCCCGCTCGACATGTTCAACCCTTTAAATTCATATATTCATTTACTCAACTTTTTAAAGTATCAGATTTTTTTTTCAATATCAAGTTATTATGGCATCATGGGAAAAAAATATTTGACATTATAGTGACACGCGGTTATTTTTTATGTTTTTAAAAGCATTGGTTTGATTTTCACATCAAATAATTGATGTGCAACAATGCTTTTTCAATAATTCAACACAGGGAATATTAGAACAATGCTTAAATTAGATTTTACAAAAGGCGACGGTCTTCTTCCTGCTATTGCACAGGACTGGGAAACTGGCGAAATCCTTATGCTTGCTTATATGAGCGAAGAGGCGTATAATCAAACCCTAAAGACTGGCATGGCAACTTACTGGAGCCGCAGCAGACAGGAACTATGGGTTAAGGGCCTGACCTCAGGCAATGTACAGAAGGTCAAGGAAATCAGAGTTGATTGCGACGACGACACTATCCTCGTTAAGGTTGAACAGGTTGGCGGAGCCGCCTGCCACACTGGCCACAGGAGCTGTTTTTACAAAAAAATTGACAAAGACGGATCAGCCCAGATTGTGGGTACCCCTGTTTTTGACCCAAAGGAGGTTTACAAAAAATGAGCGATAAACTAAAACTTGGCATCCCAAAGGGAAGCCTTCAAAATTCAACGGTTGCACTTTTTAAAAGGTCTGGCTGGGAGATTAACATTAACTCCAGAAGCTATTTCCCCAGCATCAACGACGAAAGCCTTGACTGTGCCATATGCAGGGCGCAGGAAATGTCACGGTATGTGGAAGACGGCACGCTCGAAGCTGGCCTTACAGGCAAGGACTGGATTGCGGAAAATAAGTCCGATGTACATGTTGTGGCAGATCTTATTTATTCAAAGGTCAGCGCAAGGCCTGCACGCTGGGTCGTGGCTGTTGCCGGAGACTCTGGCATCACATCAATAGAGCAGCTAAAGGGCAAAAGAGTTTCCACAGAGCTTTTAGAACACACAAAACGATACTTTGAGGACAAAGGCATTGATGTTGATGTGGAATTTTCCTGGGGAGCAACCGAGGCAAAGGTTGTATCCGGCCTGGTGGATGCTGTTGTTGAGGTTACAGAAACTGGCTCAACCATTCGTGCGCACGGCCTGAAGATTATCCACGAGATGATGGAGACCAACACACAGTTGATCGCCAATCACGATGCATGGGCAAACCCGAAAAAAAGGAAAAAAATTGAAAACATTGCTCTCCTTTTAAAGGGCGCGCTTCTGGGCGATAAAATGGTAGGCATAAAAATGAACGTGCCGGAAACAGGCATGAAAAAAATCATTGCACTCCTGCCCAGCCTCAATGCACCAACAATTGCACCCCTGTACCAGTCAGACTGGTTCTCTGTTGAGACCGTCGTTGCTTCAAGCATGGTAAGGGAGCTTATCCCGGCACTTCTTAACAACGGGGCAGAAGGAATTATTGAGTATCCATTAAATAAAGTAATATAATTAAGGCCATATAAATGATAGCGGATCGTACAAAAGAGATAACCTCGTTTATAGTCATGGATGTCCTGGAAAAAGCCGGGGAAATGATGAGGCAGGGAATTGACGTTATCCACCTGGAGGTCGGGGAGCCGGACTTTGACACCCCGAACTGCGTTAAAGTCGCATCTCAAAAGGCTTTACAGGATGGACACACCCACTATACCCACAGCCTGGGCATGGTGGAACTTCGAGAGGCAATCAGCGAATATTATAACGACTGCTACGGGGTTAATGTTGACCCGGACTGCGTTGTTGTTGCATCGGGTACATCCCCGGCCATGTTCGCGCTTTTCGGTTCAATACTCAATCCAGGCGACGAGGTCATTATCTCTGATCCGCACTATGCCTGCTACCCGAACTTTATCAGGTTCATGCAGGCAATTCCTGTCACTGTGCCGGTCTATGAAGAAGAAGGGTTTCAGTATACACCCGAAGCAATCAAGGAAAAGCTTTCCCCGAAAACAAAGGGAATCTTCATCAACTCACCATCCAACCCCGCAGGGACACTTCTTTCCGGGGAGCGGATGGAACAGATTGTTGAGCTTGGCAAGTATGTAATTTCCGATGAAATATACCACGGCCTTGTTTATGGAGAAAAGGAACACTCGATTCTTGAATATACAGACAAGGCCTTTGTTTTCAATGGTTTTTCAAAGCTTTACGCCATGACCGGACTCCGGCTCGGCTACCTTATTGCGCCAAAGGAATTCATACGCCCGATTCAGAAGGTCATGCAGAACTTTTTCATATCTGCCAACTCCATGGTGCAGGTTGCAGGCGTGGCAGCTTTAAAGGAAGCTGGCGATGATGTCAGGATGATGAACGAAACATACAATGAAAGGCGAATCTACATGCTTAAACGGCTGCGTGGAATGGGCTTTGACATCAAGGTCGAACCCACGGGAGCCTTTTATGTACTCGTGAACATGCGCCATATCTCAATGGATTCGTACAAACTGGCCTTTGACATACTCGAAAAAGCACACGTTGGCGTTACACCCGGCATTGATTTCGGGGCAAATTGTGAAGGGTTTATCCGCTTTTCCTATGCAAACTCGATCCAGAATATCGAAATTGCCATGGACAGACTTGAAAAATATTTTAAGGAATTCAAGGGTATAAATTGATTTTGAATTGCTGATTTGTGTTTTATATTTAATCACAAATCAGCAGTTACCATTATAAAAAAATTACGCATCAGCCATCCTTGAGCATCAAACTATGAAAATTAAAACAGCAGAATTTATAACAAGTGCAGTAAAACCTTCCCAGTTTCCTGAAACCGGACTCAATGAAATTGCCTTTGCAGGCCGGTCAAACGCTGGTAAATCCTCGCTAATAAACAAGGTTCTCAACAGGAAAAAGCTGGTCAAGACAAGCTCATCCCCCGGAAAAACAAGGTTGATAAACTATTTTTGCGTTAACGATGAGTTTTATTTTGTTGATCTGCCCGGCTATGGCTACGCCAAGGTCTCTGCAAAGGAGCAGAAGGAATGGGGCCCCATGGTGGTCAACTACCTGACCAGGAGCATTTCTCTGCAATGCGTTGTCCTTGTGATGGATTCACGCAGAACCCCGAAGATTGAAGAGCTTGACCTTGTAAACTGGCTTAAAACCTATGACATCCCGGTGCTGTATGTGCTTACAAAAACTGATAAGCTCAAGAAAAACGATATAAAAAAATGCCTTGTTAAAAATGCAAAAATGCTTGGTGTTGCAGAAAAAGAGGTTTTAATGTTTTCCGCAAAATCCGGCCTTGGCAGGGAAGCGTTCTGGAACAGGATTGAAGAGTTTTTAAAATATGACGACGATATCAGCGAGGGCATTGACGAGTAATGCCTGTTTTTCAAACTTTATAAGCCCCTTAACAGCCTTATAAATATCTTTGGTATTGATTTTTTGATGAAAAAATGTAAATATAACTATGTAGGCTGATTGCATTATCAACAAATTTTTTTTACAAATTTTAAAGATTGAACCTTCTGGATAAACATTTATCAAACTATTTTGATGCTATTTTTTTAGTTTATTGGGGGTTAATAATTCTATGGAAGAAACAAAAAACGAAAAAACTGCCCATGAACATCTTGCGGAGTTGATGAAGCAGGCTGGCGAAGATGCACGCACACGCAGGAGCAGGGTTATGGATCAGCATTTTGATAGAATCCGCACAGCAGTTAATGAAACAGAAGCCCCTGAAATGATAATAAAAAACCATGAATAACGCCCACAGCCCACGGCTTATAGTTGTGGCCGGCCCAAACGGTTCCGGCAAAACAACCATAACAGATAAACTGCTGCGTCATGAATGGATGCAGGACTGTGTTTATATTAACCCGG
The DNA here is from genome assembly GCA_029939895.1 of Desulfobacterales bacterium. Taxonomy (GTDB): domain Bacteria; phylum Desulfobacterota; class Desulfobacteria; order Desulfobacterales; family JAOZSB01; genus JAOZSB01. The sequence goes on along the minus strand of JAOZSB010000102.1, from coordinate 3,410 downwards.
ATTTTATTGCAAAGGACGATTTTGGTGACTGGAACTCTGTTGAAGCTGTTATCAAGGCTGCAAACCATGCCAAAGCAATAAGGGAAGATTGCCTCTCCAGCAAGAAAAGCATGGCCTTCGAGACAGTATTTTCTACACCTGAAAAACTGGAATTTTTACAGCGTGCAAAAAACGCCGGGTTTTTTGTGCGGCTTTTCTTCATTTGCACCAATGACCCAACCATAAATGCCCAAAGGGTGGCAGAGCGGGTTATGGATGGTGGACACGATGTACCGATTCCAAAAATTATCAGCCGATATTACCGATCAATAGCATACTGTCACCAGGCTGTTACACAGGTTGACCGTTGTTATTTTTATGATAACACAGAAACCAATGCAGACCCGGTTCAAATATTCAGAGTTGTTGATGGAAAAATAGCAAAGGTTTATAACGATTTTGTTCCCTGGACCAGAACCATTGCAGACCGGGTTCAGCAATAATCAAATTAACCTCTTCCTGGATTTTTTGTGCTTTTCTCCTTGAATCAATTGCAGTGACAACACATTGCAGGATTTTCTCCTGTTAATGAGAGTGTAAATTTTTTTTAAAAAATAATTTTAATACAAAAAAGAAGAAACAGACCATGAATGATAAAAAATTTAAATCCGGGTTCGTTGCAATTGCAGGCGCGCCCAATGTTGGAAAATCGACGCTTTTGAACAGGCTTTTGGGTGAGAAGGTTTCCATAATTTCCAAAAAACCCCAGACCACACGCAACCGGATACTTGGTTTCCTGACCAGCCAGAACTCACAGATCATACTCATTGACACGCCTGGAATACATTCCACCAAAAAAGAGCTGAATGTAAGGATTGTTGATGCTGCTGTGTCAGCTATCGGGGATGCAGACATGACGGTTTTCATGATCGACGCATCAAAGATAGACGAGGATTCCGAAGCCATGACCATGAAAAAAGTCGAGGCCCGGAAAAACAAGGTGGTGCTTGTGCTTAACAAAATAGACCTGGTTACAAAGGATGCGCTGCTTCCGCTGATTGAAAAATGGACACAGGCCTTTGATTTTGAGGCAGTGGTGCCGATTTCAGCAGTCAGGGGGGATCAGGTTGAAGAGCTTGTTTCTATTATGGAAAACGCCCTGCCTGAAGGGCCTTGCCTCTACCCGGAGGACACGCTCACCGACCAGCCGGAAAAATTTATAGCCGCAGAAATGGTCAGGGAAAAGGTTTTCAGGTTCACGGGTGAGGAGATTCCGTATTCCACGGCTGTAACCGTACAAAAATTTGAAGAAAGAGCAGATGGCTCGCTTATCAGTATTTATGCAGACATCCACATTGAAAAAGACTCCCAAAAGGGAATAATTATAGGAAAAAAAGGTTCAAAGCTCAAAAAAATCGGCGAGGAAGCCCGCAGGGATATTGAGCGGATGGTGGGAACCAAGGTGTTTTTAAAGCTCTTTGTCCATGTGCAGAAAAACTGGACACGAGACACAAAGGCCCTTCGGAGGTTTGGCTACTAAATGGACCCCTTTGCCTACACCCTTGCAGAAGAAGATATTAAACGGGAAAAGCGGAAAGCATACGAGCTTCGCAAAACCCAGTGGTGGAAAAGAAAGCTGGCACTGGGCGTGTGCAACTGGTGCGGTAAAAATTTCAGCCCAAAAACGCTGACAATGGATCACATAATACCAGTGTCCCGTGGCGGAAAAAGCGTGAAGGGAAACGTGACCCCGGCCTGCAAGGAATGCAACACCAAGAAAAAACAGCTCCTGCCCATGGAGTGGGATGAATACCTGAAAAAACTTGATTGATTTGCCGGAATTAAAAATAATTTAAAAGAGGGCGCACAATGCAAAAACTAAAGGAATTTGGTTTGCTTATTCTTGATATACTTGAAAACGGTGTTTGGGGTCTCAACATTGGAAAGCTGATTGTCGGGGTAATGATTTTCCTGTCTTTCCTGATTTTACGCCGAATTTTTACAAAATTTATAATTTCCAGGATTCAATCCTTTACCAAAAAAACAAAAACCCAGCTTGACGATGAGATTCTCGAAGCCCTTGAAAAACCCATACGATTTGTTCCCGTAATAATGGGGCTGTTTTTTGCCCTTGAATACCTGCAACTCAACAATTCCCTTGCAGCAATTGGCGACAAGGTTGTGCGCTCCCTGATAGTCATGGTGATTTTCTGGGGCCTTGGCAATATTATCGGGCCAATGTCGTTTTTGCTCACACGCCTTGAAAGAATATTTACCAACGCCATGATAGAATGGCTGATAAAGGCGATTCGGGTAGCGTTTATCTTTCTGGGTGTTGCAACCGTGCTTGAGCTTTGGGGAATAAAAGTCGGGCCGATCATTGCAGGGCTTGGGCTGTTTGGCGTTGCAGTCGCACTTGGTGCACAGGATCTTTTTAAAAACCTGATTTCCGGGATTCTTGTCCTGGCAGAAAAACGCTTTATGCAGGGCGACTGGATACTCGTAGAAGGCGTGGTTGAAGGAACCGTGGAAACAATCGGCTTTCGCTCCACCCGTATTCGCCGCTTTGACAAGGCCCCGGTTTTTGTACCCAACCACAGCCTTGCAGATAATGTAGTAATCAACTTCACACAAATGACACACCGCCGAATATACTGGAAAATCGGCGTGGAATACAACACAACCACTGACCAGCTCCGCAACATCCGGGAAATGATTGAGCAATACCTGCTCGACAACCCGGACTTTGCAAAACCACCCGAAGTCCCGCTCTTCGTCCGAATCGACAGCTTCAACGACTCATCCATAGATATAATGGTTTACTGCTTCACCAAAACCACAAACTGGGGAGAATGGCTGCGAAAAAAAGAAGACCTTGCATACAAAATCAAGGAAATAATCGAGGGCCAGGGCTGCGCCTTCGCCTTCCCAAGCCAGTCCATCTACGTGGAATCCACACCCGACAGCCCCACCACAGACCAGCCGGAAACCTTTATTCCGCCAGAGTAGATTTTTTTGTGGGAAAGGGTGCGGTTATCCAAGGGCGTATCCACAGACGTGTAAGCGAACCTGGATAAAACTTTTCATTTTTAACAATTTGACGATGTGAAAAGTTTGTCTACGCAACTACTTCACAGGAGCCGAAACAAGCCTAAAGCCCAGGTATTTGTAGCGTTTGGAGGGGCGGTCCCAGTTGCGGAAATCCGGGCAGCAGCCGCTTGCGCTTCCATACCAGCTTCCGCCTCGCAGGACACGGAACTTGCCTTTGCCGCCTTGTTGTTATTCAGAAGATTTAAACTCCTTTCTTGACTGAATCCCAAACTTTTGATAATGAATATATTAATTATCAAAAGGGATAAGCTTAGTTTTTTAATTGATATACAATACTTACTTGAGGGAGTGGTTAAATGGGGAAGTTACATATATTACAT
>JAOZSB010000449.1 GCA_029939895.1 Desulfobacterales bacterium | reverse complement strand
AGGACACTACCCACAAACTGCCTTCAACCCTTTCGAGCTGATCAATTATTTTATTGAAGAGAATGTCGTATTCTGTGTATTTCCGGCAAGCCTGCCTATCCTGTCTAAAACATGCGTGTTAGAGTCAGCCTAGAAGCTCTATACTTAAAGTACTGTCTAACAAGCAAGGGATGTTAAATTTGCTTGACAATTCCAGGGCATCCATAGTTGCGGATTTTTAAAAACAGCTGAGGAGTGTTTATGAAGCGCAGTCAGATAATTGAAGGGGTTGACCTTTTCAAGAGCACAGGTATGGATGAGGCTCATGAATAAATCACCAATGTATGCCCCATGCTCCGTTTTATAAAATAATGAATTTTTCCTATGCATGATTGCCATCTTGATTGCCCGTTCACAAATATTATTGTCAAGCGGCGCCTTTTCAACTCTGAGAAAGAGAGTTAATTCCTGCCATTGTTTAAGCATGTAATTAATAGCCTTGCCCAAACTGGAGTTTGGCTCCACTTTTTTGTCATCGAATTGTTCACCCAACCAACAATGCAGTTTTTCCATTAACGGACCACTTTTTATCTGGTGAAAACGTAATCGCTGTTTAGGCGTCATGTTCTTCTCAGAAGTGAGTGCATCATTATGATACACGCTCCCCAGCGTTTCCAAGACATACAGGCACTCATCCGGGAAATCACCGGCAACGTTAACAAAATTTCTCCGGCCATGAGTGAGACAATTGGCAAGTAAGGTTTGAAACTCACCGGAAAAATTTCGTGAAAGTGCATCACACATCTGGATAGGAGGATCCAGGCAGTATTGTCGTTGTGCTAGGAGCTGTGCCATATTTTCCCCAGCGTGTTTTCGGCCAGTAAAAAACAAGGCTATTTTACGCTTATTAATTATCGAGAGAATACCGGTGGTAAATATTCCAGATCGAAATGACTTCAGATTGTTGGCTTGATTTTCTGCCATCAAGTCTTGGATCTTCATGGTGGTGTCATCATTATGAATGACATCTCCCTGGGCTGCTTGCCTTATAAGTTCGGTGTAGGCAGGATGAATTCGGTCTGCCATTTTCTCAATCACATCCCATTGAGTTGAAGATGCAAAAGGTACTCCCATCCCTGCCTGTAGCTTGGCGATTCGATTCAAGGGCAACCCGCTTCCATATCGCAGTAAGGCAAGCATGGCTGAAGCCGTTTCATCATATTTTTGGGATCCGGCCTCAATTGGCAAATCAGCAGTGAATACCTTTTCGCAAATATTGCAACGCAACTTTTCTTGTTCATATACCGTTGCCTGAAGCGGCGCTGCGCCCTTGACGCGAACCACTACTCCTGGAATAAGTTGCCTGTAAAGTTTGCCATCAGCGCAGACGGGACAAGGATCACAATGCTTTAGGGAATCGTTGGTGATTTTTACCGTTTTCGCTCCAATATAATCTTCGGCCCCATTTTTACCGTGGCCCTTTGTCTTGTTTTTAGGGCGATGAACGGGCTCTATTTTCGGGGATTTTGGTTTTTTTTCGGTCTTGTGACCGAAAATCATCTGCAATAATCTTTTGATAGAAGTGCCCTTTTCTGTCACCGCCTGGTTCAAGAGAGCAAGTGTGTCGAGCAAGCCTTTGATGATCTCGTAATCGCCTTGGGCAAGTGCGCCATTTTTTACTCGGTCAAGAAGCGCTTCTGCCTCCTCGGCGTTGATTTCTATTTTCTTCGCTTTCATTACGAGGATCCAGATAACTGGTGACGGAAATCTGTGCAGAGAGGATAAAGCCATACACTTTTTATCGGAACTTCACCGTTTCTGTTTCCCAGCTTCCCTTTACCACAGGTCTCTCCAACTTCGATCCAGTTTGCGGCCTTATAGCAGGTCCCTTTAAATCGTTGTTTTTCGACGAAAGTCTCCAACAATACCGGACGATAGTTATACCGCTGTTCCCAGTCTGAGCTGATTCGTTTGCTCGCCAATGATAATATTTTTGAGCCAAGGTTTTTTGAATGTACCCACGGCAAAATCAAAAATCTGGCATTATTGACCACCCGGTGGAGGTTTTTCGTTCTCGTGGGCTTGTCCCAGCCGATATATGTATCACGAGGTGCTGTTTTCCAGGCTGCTGCACCAAAGCCCAGAAGGGCAAGAATCTGCTTGTTTGATTTTACAAAATATCGCAACTGGGCACCTGGCAGAGTTTTGTAGCCAAGATAATGATAACGGTCAATGAACTCATTCCAGAGCGCACTGGTTCGGCTGCTTACCAGCTCTAAGACCAAATCGAATTCGCCCGCCTTCTTGGTGATTTCTGGTTGCTCTATTGCCCAAAGAGTACGTATCTTTTTGTATGGTTTAGTGTGCTTTGTTTTAGGTGGAGGAAGGGTCAAGTGGCCGTCTTGCTCTATCTTCAACATGGCAACGCGGCAGCTCATATCTTTTAAGCCACCGTCCGGTTTAAGCCAGTTTGCTTTCTGGCAGAAGAGAATTGACATATCTTTTCGACTGATGTCTGGTCGATCTACAATCAGCTGACGTATCCAGGAAAATTCTTCTTCTGTAAAATCTCGACCACGATAACGCATAGAATGCTCCTTTCATTTTTGTTGAAAGGATTACTTAGCATATTTTGTTACGTGTCTCCCGTTAAATATGATGTTGGCTCAATTTTTTTCCACATCTCGCCAGCTGGTGATGCACATGGATTACCGTTCCATAGCAGCAATTGCAATTCGTGGGCTGCTAATAATTTGCTTTCCTGGTCGATTTTATCCGGCCACCAACTAAAACACCCTTTAGATAAGCGCTTTTGACACAGCCAGAAGCCTTGCCCGTCATAGAGTAGTATTTTTACTGAAGTGCCTTTCCTGTTCCTAAAGATAAACATAGTTCCATCAAAAGGGTCTGTTCGTAGTGTTTGTTTACAAATGCCAGCCAGGCCATCAATGCCTTTTCTGAAGTCTGCTGGCTCAATTGCTAACATTATTCGCATATGTGGCGTTACCTGAATCATGCCTTTCCGGTCCAGAATGATTCAGAAAATGATTGAAGGTCAAGATTTGCCTCACCCTTGAAGTGCATTCTCATCTTGTTGCCATTACGGTGCTCCATCTCGATGATGCATTCTGCGGAATGCATGGGGGGCATGTCAATAGGAATAAAATGTTGTGAAGGGTCGGTGCTAGACGAATAGGCGCTTTGATGTGATTCAACTCGTTTTTTGAAATCTGTATAACCGAGCCTCAATGTCCTTGATATTTTGTGGATAGAATGTTCTGGGCTCAGCATTACGGCGGCAGCCCATAGATCCTCCGGTATGCGTTTACGATGTTTCTTGTTCTTGCGCCAGTCAGCAAATCTTAATTGAACTTCGGCAAGTGTCGGGCGTGGAAGTGCGGGGGCGTGTTTCATCGGTTATCCTCCATTGATTGAGTGAAAGATGCCGATTGTACTCAGATAATATTATTAGGTCATGGCAGGCCTGCCGGAAACACAC
>JAOZSB010000448.1 GCA_029939895.1 Desulfobacterales bacterium | reverse complement strand
TTAAAAAGATAATGGCTGATGAAAGTTTTGTTGTTGATATTGATGATATGGCCGAGACAAGACATGATGAGATCGATTTCGAACTTGACAAGGAAAAGATTGCCTTGCATGGCGTTACTGCGGAAACCGTTCTTTTATCTATCCGCATGGCTCTATGCGGTGCAACCCCTGCAACGGTTCATTCAAAAAATTCACGTTCTCCGCTGCTTGTAAAGATTATCCTGTCGGAGCCTGATAGATCGGGGATAGTATCACTTACACAACTTCCAATAAAAACGGCAACAGGCGACATGGTTCCCCTTGCAGAGTTGATCAAACCCGTTACTACTGCTTCCATGCAACCCATTTTTCATAAAAATTTAGAAAGAGTTGTATACGTTACTGGTGAAACAGCAGGAAGAGCACCAGCCGAAGCCATTTTAGGGATGATGTCTCAACTCAAAAATGATCCAATGCCCAAAGGCACAATGGTTAACTGGGCAGGAGAGGGAGAATGGAAGATCACCATTAGTGTTTTCAGAGATATGGGGATTGCTTTTGCAGCAGCCCTGCTGGGAATATATATATTGCTTGTGATTCAATCTAATTCATTTTTTATGCCGGTTCTAATTATGATGACAATTCCCCTGGCACTATTAGGCATCATGCCTGGGTTTTTTCTTTTAAATGTCGTTACTGCCGATCAAATAGGCGGGTTTGCCAATCCAGTTTTTTTTACTGCAACAAGCATGATCGGTATGATTGCACTGGGCGGCATTGTTATTAGAAATTCACTGGTGCTGATCGAATTTATCCAAAGCGCACTTGATGAAGGTATGCCCTTAAAAGAGGCGATACTTTCAAGTGGCGCAGTTCGAATGAGACCTATAGTTTTGACAGCCTTTACAACAGCTATTGGTGCTGTTCCAATAACCTTTGATCCAGTTTTTTCAGGGCTTGCCTGGGCGCTTATTTTTGGCCTTGTGGCCTCAACTGTTTTTACCCTGGTGATCATTCCAGTAACATATTATGCCTTGTACCGTACAAGTTAAAATGTTTTATGTTATCAACCTTAAATATGGAGTTTGTGATGAAGAAAAAAATAGTGCTTTTTGTATTTAATGGCGACCCCATGTGTTTTATCCATGTACTGTTAAACGCACTTGATATGAAGGAACAGGGATTTGAAGTATTAATAGTTATTGAAGGAGCAGCAGTAAAGCTTATTCCTGAATTAGCAAAAACAGGAAACCCACAAAATAAATTATGGGATAAGGTCAAATCATCAGGCCTTGTAGCTGGTGTGTGTAAGGCATGTTCACAAAAGTTGGGAACACTAAAAGATGCCCAGGCTCAAAACCTGAAGATGTTAGATGATATGTCGGGTCATCCTTCAATATCAGCATATATGCAGGAAGGATATGAAGTTATGACATTTTGAATTTAGGATATTACCATGGATCAGGCGGTTATTCAGGTATATCCTTTTCCATGGCCTGAAATTTTTTTATAAATTTTCGGTCAATATAGTCCTTTATTCTAAACGCCAGGCCCCCGGAAAAGATTAAAGACCTTTTGCAGAAGACACCTTTATCATCACCCAGGTTATAGATAAGCAGATAGTCACCACCAGGGTTAAACTCCTGCAACTCGCCCCCTTCAAGGCTTGCCATCAGGTTGCTGTATAGTATTGGATTTTCTCGAACTGCATAAACCCCAACCTTGTCCAGGGGCTGTGGTTCAAAATATATACAGTCTCCACCACCGAAGATATTGGGGTGTTTCGTGCTTTGCAGAAAACGGTTTACCAGAAGTCCGCCATCAGACCCGATTGGTAAATTTGAGTTGGCAAAAATTTGAGATGGTTTTACTCCAACTGCCGGAAAAATAATATCAGCAGGATGGATTTCTCCTTTTTTAAGGTGAATTTCTCCAGGCTCGATTTTACTTACAAACGTGCCCTCAACAATCTCCACACCCCTTTTTGTCAGGGATGCATGCGCTAAACGGCCAATTTTTTCTGCTTTCCCAATAAGGAGCTTTTCACCCGCATAAATAGTTATCCGGGGCTGATGGGTGGCCTGTCGTTGACAAAGCTGCTGTACATTTCCGGCTATCTCAACCGATGAGGGGCCGCCGCCGATCACGGCAATATGGACGGAACGTTCCCTGCTTAGTTCGAGGATTTTCTTCTGGGCATCCAGCAGGCTCTCAATCGGTTTGGAAGTAAAAATATCCGGGCTGGTTGTGCTTATCACATCCCTGGGAACATAGGAGCCTGCATTACATGAAAGCACATCATAGCTAAGTTCCTGTTCAGAATCTTCCAGGCGTACAATCTGTTTGTCTGGATCAATCTCCTTTGCTTTATCATGGACAAAGGTTCCACCCTGGTGTTCTACAACTTTCCGGGTTGCAAAGCGGATGTCATCGGGGTGGTAGGTTCCCCCGAGCATTCCAGGGCCCATACCGGAGTAGTAATGATATTCAGAAGGCTGAATCACCGTGACATCATACCCCTTTTCAATAAACCGCCCAAGGTTGGAAAGTGTAACCATATGGGCATGACCGCCCCCAATTAAAAGTAATTTTTTTTTCATAATCATAATCCATTAAATATATTATTGTGAGAAATTATTAAAATTAGTTCTGGTCAATATATTTGCCAAGTTGAGCCATATGTGCTCTCTCTTCATCAGCAATCTGCTGGAGTATCTTCCCGGAGTCACCTGATCCACTCTGATGAGCAGCCCGTTGATAAAGGTCAAGAGCCTGGGCCTCTATCGACATGGCAAGGGAGAGTATATCAATTTCCGACTCAAGGTCTGGCTGGTACATCTGGATATATTCAGCTGATGAGAGACCTCCCTCCATGGCTGGTTTTACAATTTTCTGTTTAAAATCTTCAATTCCAATCTTTTGCCCAGTCACTTTACTGTAAAGCTCCAAAAGCCTTTCCTGATGCATAATCTCAATGTCAGCCAGTTTCATAAAAAGATTTTTAGCGGAATCCGATGTAACCTTTTCCTTCATTTCCAGATAGAACTCCCTAAGCCCATTTTCAAGGCCGAACCCTGTGATGATTGTATCTTCAATGGTTTCTGCATCACTGAAAAGCTCAAGGCCAAGCTCCTGGGGTCCTACTGCAATCTCTTTATCCCAGGCCCTGATCCCTCCGCTGAGGTTGTAAACCCTTTTAAATCCTTTTCCAGACAGAAGCTGCGCAGCAACCCGGCTGCGACCACCAATGGCTCAATAAACCACAATCGGTTTTTCCGGGTCTAACTCATCCATTTGGTTGTCCAGTTCTCCCATGGGGATCAGCCTGGCTCCCGGAATATGCGAAACCTCATACTCCTTTGGTTGACGGACATCAAGAAGGGTTACATTTGAGGCACCTTCATCGGCAATCAGGTCCTTGGCTTCATTGCTGTTGATTGATGTTGCCGGCCTGAAAAACTGCTTCCATTTCATAAATTACTCCTCAATTTTTGATTGAATAAAAATATAATAC
>JAOZSB010000447.1 GCA_029939895.1 Desulfobacterales bacterium | reverse complement strand
AGTGCCCAAATCCAATTGAAATTATTCGATTTTTAACGGGACACTACTGATTTTAAATATATAATATTGGATTTGAAGACAGTTTTTTATCAGGCACATAAAAAAACAGGGAGTTTTTTCTATGAAGATATTACAGGACAGAGTTGCAGCCGTAACTGGTGCGGCATCTGGTATCGGGCGGGCCTTGGCAGTCAATCTGGCTCACAAGGGCTGCAACCTGGCTTTATCAGATGTAAATGAAGCAGAGCTGACCAAAACAAAAGACAGCCTTTCAGATTGTAATATCAAAGTCTCAACCCATGTCGTAAATGTAGGCAGTCGCGAAGATGTTTACCGCTATGCAGATGAGGTCGTGGCAGAACACGGTCGTGTTGATTTAATCATCAACAATGCAGGGGTCACCGTCAATACCCGCCTTGAGGATGCCACATATGAGGATATGGAATGGCTCATGGGGATCAACCTGTGGGGCGTGATTTACGGCACAAAAGCATTTTTGCCCCACCTGAAAAACCAGGCCGAGGGCCACATTGTCAACATAGCCAGCATTAATTCCATAGTTCCCATCCCCTGGAACGGCCCGTATAATGCATCAAAATACGCTGTCATGGGATTTACAGAAACCCTGGCCCAGGAACTGGCAGGCACATCGGTTCGGGTAACATGCGTCCATCCCGGAGGCGTTAAAACCAATATCGTCCGCAATTGCCGCATGGACGAAAACCAGAAATACAACAGCAGTAAGTTTGCCAAGGAATTTGACGACTTTGCAAAAACAACCCCTGAACAGGCAGCCAGCATCATAATAAAGGGCATCCAAAAAAATGACCTGAAGGTTTTTGTGGGCATGGATGCCAAGATGCTCAACCTCTGCCGTCGCATGTTTCCAGGCCTGACCATAAAGATGCTTGGAAAGATTGCCACACACCAACGCAATAAGGCCGGGCTTTCGTAAGCACGGAGTTATTTGAAAACAAAGCCATAATGCAGCCTGTGGGAATGGGTTGATTTTTCGGTTTTACGAAGTTTTTGGGGCAAATATTCAAGTTATTGTTGATTCAATCGGTTTTATCTTTTAAGGTATCGTGTCTTTAGTATGTACTTTTTTTTGATGAAGTCCTTTTGCTCACTTATAAAGCCAGTTAAATGGATAAATTGCGGGTAAAAGCTTTGATATAAATTTATGTTTTTTTGGGGGTTTTATGGAAACAGGATGTTACACGGCTTTGGTAACGCCTTTCAGCAATGATGAAGTTGATTTTGATGGCTTGGAAAAGCTGGTCGATTTTCAGGTTGAAGGCGGAATAACCGGCATATTGGCGGTTGGAACTACGGGTGAAAGCCCTTCCTTTGACTGGAAGGAGCATAACGCAATAGTTGGTGCGGTTTCAAAACGTGTAAAGGGTAAATGTCTGTGCATTTCCGGCGCAGGGAGCAACAACACAAAGGAAACCATGAGTGCGGCTCAACATGCAAGTGATGTCGGTGTTAACGCATTGCTGCTGGTGGATCCGTACTACAATGGCCCAAGTTCCCTGGAGATCAGGCGTGAGTACCTGGAACCTGTTGCAAAAAAATTTCCAGACATGACCATTATACCATATATAATACCCGGCAGGACTGGTACGCAAATGTTCCCGGAAGACCTGGCAATTGCCGGGGGCAGGTACTCCAACATCAATGTGGTGAAGGAGGCAACCGGTGACCTGGATAACATGAGAAAAACCAGGAAATGCTGCGGCCCGGACTTTATGATACTTTCCGGCGACGACGGCATGACCCTTGACATGATGACAGACCCGGAAATTATGGCAAGTGGAGTAATTTCTGTGGCATCAAACGTGGTTCCGGCTGCGGTTACGGAGATGGTTTCACTGCTGGCGGCTGGTAAAGTTGATGATGCAAAAAAGATTATTGCAGACATAGAACCGCTTTTTGACCTTGTGACCGTAAAGACAATGGAAAAAACGTCCTTTGGCGATGTTGAATGCAGGGCAAGAAATCCTCTGGGCATCAAAACACTGATGCAGATACTTGGAATGCCCTCTGGTGCATGCAGAAAGCCTCTGGGAAAGATGACCAGAAAAGGTATAAACAAGGTGCTTGAAGCAGCAAGAACGGTTCAGGCGGCAAACCCTGAAATTCTCAAGCCTGTTGGCGATTTCTTTGGTGTCGAGATTGACCAGCGGCTCAATGACCCGGTTTTCATAGACGGGCTGTATTACGACAGTTATTAATGAGCATGTTTTTCACTGAAACATAAAGCTCCGATTTTAGGGGTGCGAGATTTCGTGCCCCTATAATTTTATTTAAGTTTATTTAAAATAATTACTATGAAGAACAATCCTCTACCAAGACTTGACCGAGCAAACGACTTGAGGGAAAAGCTTCTCCCCCATTGCCGGATTGGTTTTGGCGAAATCTGGGAGGACCCGGAGGGCAGGCACAGGATTGGGTGTCTTGATGCCGCAGATAAAAGTTGTGTGGAAAAACTCATGGCCGGAGAAAAAGCAGTTCTTGCGATCCATGACCCACCGTACAACCTCATTGCCTTTGAAGAGAGAAGCATAGAAGAATTTATCAACTGGTGCTTTAAATGGATAAACAATACAGGCGCAATCCTTGATGATGATTCATCGCTGTATGTATGGCTGGGAGCTGATCAGAACAGTGATTTTCAGCCCCTGCCTGATTTTATGATAATGATGCGGGGGATGGAAAGTTTTAAATCAAGATCCTTTATCACCCTTCGCAACCAGCGCGGATATGGAACCTGTAAAAACTGGATGGCTGTGCGTCAGGAATTGCTGTACTACACCAGGGGAACCCCGTTTTTTGAGGTGCAGTACACCGATATACCCAAGACGCTAAAGGGTTATTACAAGGAAGTAGCAGGCAAGGTGACCGGCAACATAGAGCGCAGCAAGTCAGATTGTATCAGGTCAAGCAACGTGTGGGTTGACGTTCAGCAGATATTCTACCGCATGAAGGAGAATGTGTCGTGCTGCTACACCCAGAAGCCTTTAAAGTCGATTGATAGGATAGTTTTGGCAAGTTCCCAGCCAGAAGACAGGGTAGTAGATTTTTTTTCCCACTCTGGCTCGACCCTTATTTCCTGCGAAGGCCTGGGCAGAAAATGCAACACAATGGACATTGATCCGGTGTACTGTGAGATTGCAATCCGGCGTTTGGAGCGGTTTCGTAAAACCGGGCTTCAGGGTTGGCAAAACTCCAACCCCTTTGAAGATATTGATGAATTCAGCGGCTTGAGTGATGACAGTGAAAAATAATGATGATTTATGTTTTTTTACAACGCAGATATTGGATGTGAAGACATTTTTTATCAGGTACACTTTTCCGACGAATTACGGACGTGCCTGAAGAAAAAATAGGATTCGCATTCAAGATCAAGGCGTAAAAAACAACATAACCGCAGGCGTACTCTTTTGTACGCTGAGGATTATGTTTTTTTTACAACGCAGATATTGGATGTGAAGACAT
>JAOZSB010000101.1 GCA_029939895.1 Desulfobacterales bacterium | reverse complement strand
AAAAAGGGCCATGAATTTTTCAAGAACACCTTTTTTTGTTTCAACTTTTTCTCCCTCTTCAAAAAGCCGGGAAAGCTCGACCTGTTGCCCCTGACGGGAAGCAGACTTGTAAATAGCGTCTGTAACCTTTTGTATTTCAAATCCCGCATCAACATCGGTTTTAATCTGGTCGCCATTTTTCAATGCATTGATAAAACTCCTGTTCTGCATAGTATACTGTGGCCCGCCAACATCGACCTCAACCCCCTTGTAAAGATCCGGCTTGGAAAAGACGCTCCAGCCTTCAGGAAAACCGCCCCCAGGCTCTTTCAAGTAAAGCCTTGCATAGTCATCGTCAACGGTCAGGGTTCCGTTTTTCGCTTCCACATGAATTTTTATCTCCACCAGCCGATGATGCATAACGCTCCATGAAGCATCGTACCATCCTGTCAGCCCGCTTTCAAACTCCATATAAACATGGGCAAAATCATCCATTCCATTGGAATATACCGATTTTGTCCGGGCGTTGACTGCTTTTACATTCCCAAAATACCACGTTAACATGTCTATCAGATGCGAATTCTGGGTTATCACTACTCCACCGCCTGAAAACTCCTTGCCGTACCTCCATCCCTTTCCTTTTTTGAACAACTGGGACACGTACATGGTGGCGTGGAAATCGACTACATCTCCTAAAACACCTGTCGCCAGAATCTCCTGTCCCTTAAGGAATGTATCCATGAACCTTGTCATATATCCTACCATATTGAGCATGGGATTTTCCTCAAGAAACCTGACCAGGGGCAAAGCGTTTTCACAATTTGAACTTAGAGGTTTCTCAATGAAAAAAGGAATATTTCTTTTTCCACACTCAAGGGCCATTGGCACATGAAGGTGATTCGGAGTCGTTATAAAAACAGCCTCCGGCTTACTTTTTTCAAGCATTTCTACGTAATCATTATACACCTTAATCGACGGATTCAGGGTTTCAAGGGAATTCAATACCGCCTTTGAACTATCTGATATGCACGTCACTGTTACGTCCTTAAATGCATTTAAAACCCCAGCATGGAGCATCCCCATCTTGCCAAAACCGATAATACCTACTTCCATCAATAGTCCTTTCAAATTGCGTTGCTATTTTTTTGCAAATATAACTGTAAATTTTTTTAATTTGTTTACCAGCAATCAAAAAACTTTTCTCAGCGATCCAAACGATCAATCCTGTATTTTATTTCTTTTATCAGGTCGATCAGGAACCCGAAAAAAAAGAGCTGAATTCCTGTAAGTATCAAAAGTGCCACCAAAAGAAATCCTGGAAGCCGATTCCCCATTTGCTTGAGCTGAAACGATGACTCATAGGCAATCGAACCGAAAAAACCAAAGGCCAGCAGCACAAGAATAATACCCAGCGTATAGAGCCATTTTATATGCTGTTTTGAACGCAGTATCAGAATGGGCAGGGTATGAAAAACATATGTGGGAATCGAAGACACAACCCTGGAACCTCCATGCCCCCTTTTTCTCCAGACACTTGGAATCTCTTTTATTCTGAAACCCTTTTCCGCTGCATCTATAATTGTCTCCTGAACATATGTATGTGTTCCAAGCATTTCCAGTTCAAAGGCAACTTCAGGTTTCAACGCCCTGATCCCACCGTGGGAATCTGTAAGGGGCTTGCCTGTCAATGCCCTTAGTATTTTGACAAGTACTACTACACCGAATCTATTTTTAAAGCGATACTTGTAGCCTATCAACGCATCCTCCTTGAATCTTGAACCAAGGATAAGCTCTGCTTCATCGTTTACAAGGGGGGTGAGGAAGTTCATTATTTCTGCTGGATCACACTGACCATCTGCATCATAGCTTACAATGTAGTCTGGCTCATATTCCAGTGTCGATTTCAACCCTTTGTACATGGCATAACCCAGGCCCTTTCCGCCGCCGTTTATGACGATGGCTCCCTCCTGCCTGGCTATCAACCTTGTCTGATCTGTAGAATCATCAGTAATCATAATTGTTGGATCGCTGAAATCAGTATCCTTGAGTGCATCTCTTATCTCTGCGATTACTGAGGCTATCGATTTTTCTTCATTTTTAGTCGGCAAAAGAATGCAGACTTTCTTTTTTGCATTATCATCCATAGGTCAGAAAGACCCTCTCTTTTTGTTTTACAAGCAGTTTTAAAGGTCGATTTTTTAAATCAGTGAATAGTATTTTTCATATCCGCTTAAATCAGCTGAAACAGTATGCCAGTTCAAATTGATCACGGGCTTGCCGCTTTCTGCAATAAGGGACTCGGTTTTTTTCTGAATTTTATAAGGCCCAAGCACTATAAGCTCTGATTTTTCCACAAGCTCATCTTCCTTTAAAAGGGCCTGTATCTGGCCGTTATATGTCCTGTTTATTGCTTCAAGAACTTCTGGCCTGTCACATGCCAGTATCTCAAACTTTTTGCTGTAGGTAGGTGTTTTTGACAGCATTTTTTCTATGACCTTAAGAACCGGACTCTCCCGCATATCATCGGTGTCCGGCTTAAATGTCAAACCAAAAAAGCCCAGGCGCACTTTGTTGAAGTCAAAAATCAAAGACAGGAGCTTTTTCATAATCTGTTCGTTCCCATCAACTACCGCCTTAAAAAGAATCGGGTCAACATTACTTTTCTTGCAGAGTGTAATAAGAGCGTTAAGCTCCTTGGGCAGGCATGATCCGCCAAAAGCAAATCCAGGTCTGAGATAGTAAGGTGAAATATTGAGGACTTTGTCTTCGCAAAAAATATCCATTACTTCTCTGCTGTCAACATCGTATGACTTACAAAACATCGCAAATTCATTTACAAAAGCAATTTTCAATGCATGGAAGGAGTTATTTGCATATTTAATTGCTTCTGCGGTTTTAATGGCAGTAACAATTAAAGGCGAGTCAACCCCCTTGAATGCTCTTTTTATAACATCTTCCGGGAAACCTTCCCGGCAGCCCAGGACATTGAGGCTGGGTTTGAAAAAGTCGGAAACAGCAGAACCTTCCCTTAAAAACTCAGGATAATGAGCAACCTGACAAAGCCCATCCACTCCATACTCTCTAAGTATTCCACATATCTCGTTTTCTATTGTTCCCGGTGGAATAGTACTTCTTATTATCAGTACATGTTCTTTTTTTAAGGCCCTGACTGCTTCTGCAATTTCTTTTACTGTTCTTGCAATATGACTCAGATCAACCCGGCCATCTGGCATTGCCGGAGTTCCAACGCAGACAATTGACATTTCGGTCTTCTTGATAGCCGATACATAATCGGCTGATACTTCAATTTTTTCAAAGCCGTCCCTGCCTCTTGGGCAAAGATCGTCAAGGCCATTTTCAAAAACCGGCCATTTCCCCTTTTGCAAAGTGGCTACTTTTTCATCAACGATTTCTACACAAAGAAGTTCATTCCCAAGACTGGCCAGACACGCCGCTGTGACGCACCCTACATACCCCATTCCAAATATGCTTATCTTCATATTAAATTCCAGATATACTTTTTTTTCAAATAGCAGACTTTTGCTTATATCATAACCGAGCCAACAGGATGATCAAAGCAATCAGCTTTGATGTTACTTCTTAATTTAAGGCATCAGCAAAGAATAGGCCCCAAGAGAAATCCTCTTCATGTCCTCAAGGCTGGTAATGCTCTTCAAATGCCTCATGATCATTACCGGTGTCAAATATACCCTGCGATGTGCTTCCTTTTGCTTTTTGAGCAGAAACTCCTCTGTCAGTCCATGGGGAATAAAATTCGGGATGCAGGCGGTTGCCATCTCAACAGCATCCTTGTCAAAAACACCGTAATCATCGGCGATTTCCCATAACTTTGTGCCTGGCAAAGGGCTGAGAAGATTAAACTGGTGATAATGAACAGGCAGTTTCCTTGCAAACTCAATCGTTTTTTCAACTGTTTCTGCGGTTTCCGTGGGGTGCCCCAGAATAAAAGAAGTTTTGATCATCAGGCCGATCTCATGGGCATCCTGGCACACCTGCTGTATCTGCTCCAGGGTTGTGCCTTTTTTAATGAACTTGAGAATACCCTGGTCACCGCTTTCAACACCCGGCATCACCAGCCAGCAACCAGAGGCCTTCATCTCCTGCAACAGAGGTTTGTCTACAAGGTCAACCCTGATATTGCATGACCATATCAATTTTGGGAATTTTTTTCTGATTTTTCCACAAATATCATAGACCCTTTCCTTATCAAGTACAAAGGTATCATCATTTATGCAAATTTCCCGAATGCCGTACTTGTTAACAAGTTCTTCCACTTCGTTTATCACATAATCAGGGCTGTGAAATCTGGTTTTTCTCTTGAATACATTTTGACAGAATATACACCCGTATGGACATCCCCTCGAAGTAAACATGTGGGTCATGGGAAGTCTTTTATAGGCAACTGCTTTTTGCTTGTAAAGCTTCATGGAGGGGAGAAGATCCCGGGCCGGCAGGGGCAGGGTATCAAGATCCTGAATCGGTATCCTGGGGGCATTTTTTACAATCTTTCCTTCTCTATTGTAAATCAACCCGCAAATATCTTCAATGCCGGATTTGCTTTCAATACCTTTTACCAGTTCAAGCATTGTCTGCTCGCCCTCGTATATCACACCAAAATCCCAGCAGGAATCAGCCATTGTCTCCTCGGCCATGCCCAGCATGTGGGAGCCTCCAATAACAGTAACAATAGAGCTGTTTTTCGATTTTATTGCCCGGGCTGTAACGGCTGCACCTGGGTAGGCAGCAGTCGTTGCTGTTATGCCGACAATAACAGGGTTGTACTTACTAACACGCTCTAATATGGAATCCATATCAAGGGTCAAAGCATTTGCATCGAGAATATCAACTTCAATACCCTCCCTGCGCAAATATGCCGCTATATATGTCAGGCCAAGGGGCGGCATTACTGCGCCCAATCGCATGAACATTTTTCCATAAATAGATTCTTTTGGGAGAAAAGGATTAATCAACAATACTTTCATTTACCACACCTCGTTTTACAATATCTTATTTGCTATATCTGCTTAACAGACTTCACACTTGCATGCATAGTATATCGGTGAAACCACCGGGAATTTGTCAACACGCCTGATCTTGAAATGATCACCCAGAACTCCTATAATTTTATCTGGCCCGGATGGATGGGGATGAAAATCCCACTTCAAGTGCATCAGCTTAAAATACAAATCAAGCAATTTGCGGTCAGATGGAAATCCTATCGACAGGATGCCCCCTTTCTTCATTACTCGTTTCATCTCTATAAAAGCCGAATCCAAATCTTCAATATGCTCGACCATACTTACACTGACAAGGGCATCGAAAAAGCCATCCTTAAAGGGCATCGAGAATATGTCTGAAATACAAATGCTGGCTTCAATTTTTTCCAATGCAAGCATATTTGTAACAATATCGAGATCACTGTACTTGTCGATACCATAAAGGTTATGGCATAGCTCCTTTAGTTCGGGAAAAAGGATTCCGCTTCCAAAACCGACTTCAATGATACTGTCAAAAGTTTTATTTTCATCTTTCAGACAATCCAAAACCATCCTCAGCCTTTTTATATAAACGTGCTTTAATACAGGCTGATAATATCGCTTCAAGGGGTCTTCATCATTTGCTGTTGCTATATTATTTCTGTTGGGGAGTCTCATTTTTTTCCTTTGTAATAACCTTTGCAGCTATTTGCCAGATTGTTTCTTTTCCCTTTAAATTTTGAACTTTTTCACAAAAAAATACAAAACAAACCATAAGCAAAAAGCTTATTGCAGCACCGTATTTGATTTTATGGTTGATGTCCCTTGATGGAATAGTAGCTATTTCATATATGGGCATAATAGCCTTGATATTTGCAAATGAGCTTTTTGCTTTATTCATTCGTTCTATTCTTGCCTCAAGCTTCTCTATAAATTGCCTTATGTCAAAAAGGACAACAGCATCAACTGACACAAACCCTCTTTTTGAGAGTGTTTCTACGCTGCCTGTTATTTCTTTTTCGGCATTTGCGATAAGTTCCTCTTTGCCTGTCGTTTCACTTTGCTGAAACAAATATATCTCTTTTGCTATAAGTTCCTTTTCGCCCATGTATTCTTTCAGCTGCATCAAAAAAGCACTCTTGTCTATTGAAAGCTCTTCTGTAAGAGCCTTTGCCTGCAAAACCAAAATTTTATTTAATGTGGAATCACTTCTTTTTTCACTGCTGTTATTATTGGGCGAGGAATCAAGCAATTTCTGAATAAATTCATGGTTAGTTTTTATTCGGTTATCAGTTTGTGCTATTATCATTTTCAGAGCGTTAATTTTTTCTATAGTCGTTTTTTCTTTGATCTTTAAAAGCTCTATACTGCGCGTTATATCGTTTACCTTTTCTTTGTTTTTATTGCTGACAAGCTTCTTTTGATTCTTGAAATAAGCAGTTATGCTTTTGTCTCTTAATACGTTCCTCTCAAGTTTTTCCATCGTTGGCTTCAGTTTTAAATCAATTTCAGCATTTGCATCAGCAATTCTTTTTTTATAGTACTCGGTCAATACCTTTTTTAACGCCTGCAAAATGTGAACACCTTCTCCTGGTGTAGTTGAATGATAATCTACTTTTATAATGCCTGAATTGCCTATAGGGGCAGCATCCAATAATATGCGACCAGGGCTTATTCTACCTTCGCTTATTTCTTTGTTTATTTTTAATTTCACTTCATGTGTCTCAATATGTCTTATGAGTTCTTTTGGACTATCCATGAAAATGGCTTTTCCAGAACTTTCATCCCCTTTTGCGGGCTGTAATAATATTCTGGAAGTATAGATTTCAGGAGTCTTATTATATTTATTAAGTGCAAATATTCCCAAAAGCATAGTTATAATAGTAGTGCCAAAAATTATAACAAATTTACATCTCCATAAAATGAATAAATATTCAAAAAGATCGACTTCGCTTGTGTTATCCATTTTTTTTTCCATAACAGGTAATCCCAACTTCTCAATTAGACATTATGTTGTCCAGGCAGGTTACAATACGGCTGGAAGCCATGCCGTCGGTTTTGTATAAATAACGCTCAATAAACCTTTCACGTCTCATGGCAACCTCTCTGTGGTCGTAATTGTCTTTAACAATCATTTCTATTGTTTCTTTCAAAGAATCTGCGTCGTACACCCCAAAGGCTCCCCCCTCCCTTACAAATGGGGCAGAGTCCTCTTTACCGCTTAAATTTAAAATAATAACATTTATACCAAGAGCCATTGCTTCTAAAACGGTGGTTGAATGCTTTGTGATCATGATATCGCAGTTGTAAATCAATTCAAGAATGTCCCAATCTTTGACAACAGGAACATCCATAGAGAATTCACGAACCAGATCCTTATAAAACCCTTCATCATCATAGGGGTGAACCTTGATGACAAGCTGGGCATCTGGATTGTCCTGCATTGCTTTAAAAATGGCTTTTGTCATCATTAGCTTTTCATATGTGTCCTTCAGCTTTATTGTTGTGTAGAGTATGGTTTTTTTTTTAAATGGGATATTAAAATTTTTCTGGAAATAATCGGTCTTTTTTTGATTACTTCCAAATTGCTTCATATAATCGTACTTGGCCTGTCCGGTTACTTTTATCCTTTCAGAGCTTACATTATTTTGTATAAGATACTTTTTCGACATTGTTCCGGTTACAGCAATGAAGTCTGCGTTAACATAATTGGTGTGCGGATCATTAAAGTAGATACCATCCTGAACAGAGAAACTTCTTCCTTTATTGTTTTTTTGAATCATCGACACAATGGAGCCCACCTGCGCTCTGTCGTTTCCGACTATCAACAAAGCCACATCAATTTCTGCCAAAGCTTTTTTTAACTTGTTATAATTCCAGCCCGTCAGCTGAAATTGAAACATCATATAACGATCTATCATCATTTCAAGGGCCGGGCCTAAATTGTAATTTTTATGATAGACCGATATTCCCTTCTTCAAGCGAATCTTTTTCGTCAAAGCCAGGGCCATGAAAATATCTGCCAGAGTATTTTTGAAAAGCTGTTTTGAAAGAGAAAATTTCTCATTGCGCAGTTGATCAGTTGAGTTTTCCCTGATCCCCACAGGGTGTACGGCATGGATAGCATGCTGTGGTAAGCTTTTTGAAGACTCGATAATCACCGGCAATATGGCATTGAATGAGTTAATGCCCGGCCCGTAAAACAGCAGGGTTTTTTCTTCAGCCGCCTTGTTGCCTGTCTTTTTTGTTATATTGTATTCTATTTTAAGATTTCTTCTGATATTAAAAAGACCTCTTCCAGTCCGCTCCCCCTGTTTTTTGATTTCTGAAAGAAAATTGGGTAAAATATATTTTATTTCTATTCTGGTTTTAAGTGCCTTTTTTAACAAAATGTCTTCGGGGCTGTTTTTCGATTCAACATAAATCACATCCGGTTCAACCGTTGCAATCACCCTTTCAAGGCTATCAAGGAGCTGGATAGTTACTGACATCAGATTCACCAGTTCTGCCTTTAAAGCACAGACAATATTCCTGTAATTTTCATCTTTGAACTTCTGGGACTCAATCCATGTTTCAACAGCGGGCAGTACTGCACAGCCAGATTCTTTGAGTTCTTTGCCTGTCAAATAATCAAATTTATTATTAGAAGAAAATCCTTTTTTTTGAAGATACTGCTTTGTCAGGCTGTTTTCACACAAAAAAAATAGCTCGTTTTTATGGCTCAACTTTTCCGCAAGGGGTAAAATCAGCCTCTTGTCTTTAAAAGAAGTATAAAGGCTCATGGCCCTGTACAGATACACAGGTCTGGGAACAGGTGAACAGTCAGTTATTATCAGTACTTTTTTCGATTTCATGTTACTTTATTTTTTAAAAACCAGTCAATCGTCCGGCCAAGGCCTTCTTGCAAATTAACGGAATAACTCCATTCTAAAAGCGATTTTGCCTTGGAAATGTCACAAAAACTATTTAAGACTTCACCTTTTCGCGAGTCTTTGTATTCAACTTTGATGTTTTTAATGTCTTTTTTTTCGAAAGCTTTTTTCATTTCCATCATCAAGTCGTTTATGGAGGTGGGCTTGCTTGTTGCTATCTGAAAAACATTTCCACCAAGAGACCTTTGTGAGGCATTTTTTATAGCACCAACCAGGTCGTCAACATATATAAAGTCCCTTGTTTGTTCGCCATCGCCGAATATGTGTATGGTTTCATTATTAAGGATTTTTTTAATAAAAAGAGCAACAGCACTCTGTTTGGCAGCAGACTTAGGCCCATATACATTACTAAACCTCAGGGCGATGGTGTTTATATTAAAGCAATGGTAATAAGCACTGCAATATGCCTCGCCAGCAAGTTTGCTTGCCCCATATGGCGACATGGGCCTGGGGACAAGATCCTCGTGGATCGGCGGGTCCGCAGCACCAACAGGTGCGCCGCTCGATGCAAAAATAACCGTTTGGACTTTATTTAATCTGGCTCCTTCAAGGGTGCTTACTATCCCTTTGACATTATCTTCCATGTCTTTCATGGGGTTTTCAATCGAAGGGATGACCCCGGTGTTTGCAGCAAGATGCACTATATTATTGATGTTGCAGGTTACTTTGGCCATCAGCCGTGTATCAGTTATGTCCCCTTTAACAAAGTCAACCGTTCCCGGTGTTCCTTCATATCCTTTGTCCAGGTCACTACCATCAATATCTGTAAATTCACAAAGCTCTGCCAGATTCTCCTTCCGCCCCACGCTTAGATTATCCACAATCCTAATATAATTGGTCTTGTCTGTCAGGAGGTTGTCGAGCAGGTTCTGCCCTATGAAACCGCAACCACCAGTTATGAGCCATGAAACAGTCATTATTGTCAGCTTCCGCTTTTAAGCAAAACGGTTCTTATTGTTTTAAAGATGATCAAAACATCGAGGAAGAATGAGAAATTTTGAATATAGAACAATTCATATTGGAATTTTTCACGTTGTCCTTCATTAGAACCAGCGTAATCGTAATTAACCTGAGCCCATCCACTCAGCCCAGGCTTGACATTGAAGCGGAGATCATAAAAAAGTATCATCTCCTCCAACTTTTTTGCGAAATGATCCCTGATCGGCCTTGGTCCAACAAAACTCATGTCGCCCTTGAGAATGTTAAAAAGCTGTGGAAGTTCATCAAGCCTTGTTTTTCTCAAAAATTTTCCAGACCTGGTAATTCTTGAATCATTCTCTTTAGACCAGACAGGGCCGGTTTTGCTTTCCGCCCCCTCAACCATGGTACGAAATTTATAGCAGTTGAACCTGGTCTTTTGAAATCCAAGCCGTTCCTGTATAAATATCACTCTGCCCTTGCTGTCCATGCGTATAACGGCAGCTATCAGCATCATAAAGGGAAAGGTGACTATTATACAAAACAAAGATAGAAATATATCCATCAGCCTCTTTGTTTTTATATAAACATTGCTGGCAGATCCTTTGAGTTCGTCGCGGCTGAGTAGCCAGCGCCCGTTGATAAAGGTGAGAGGAACCTTTCCTGTTAAATTTTTATAAAGTGTGGGAAAATCGTAAACAGCCTTACCCCGGAATTTCAGGTCAATTATTTTTTTTATCTCAATATCACTAAATGGGCAACCACTTGCATCGTATGCCAGTATATCGAAATCATTTTCATAAATCAGGTCGTCTATGGTTTTTGTTTCTGAAAAGACTCCATTCTGGGGCGTTTCTTCTTTGCTACTCTCGTCATATATACAATAATTGCTCACAATCAAGCCATTAGATGATATTATTGCCAGTTCTGCTTTGAATGCCTCAACTGTTTGGCAGTTGCCAATTATTGCAATTCTTTTTACATTTTTTATAAAAAGAATTTTTTTGGCTATAAGCAATCGCCAGAGTATCAGTAACACAATACATAAAAAAACATGCACCAAAAAAATTTGCCTGCCCAGGACATACTTGGGATGAAAAAACAGGATGGCACTTAAGATTATCCCCACAACAATGACGCTGATAATAATATTAAAACAAACCCATGACTTTTCACCCAGCCTTTCAAGGTTATACAGACCAAGAGAGTACAACGACAGAAAATGAAGAAAAACCAGCATTAAGGCCCAAATGCTGACCTTAGAAATCAAAGCATGAAAACTTAACTCATTGTGTATCATATATATTTTAAAGAAATACCCACATAGAATAGCAACCACTATGCAGGATAAATCACCAAAAAGAAGTAGGTATTGTTTTTTTTTTCGTATGCTGAAAAGGTATTCTTTCATTTACTTATTTCAAATGCCGGAGTTTTTTTTATTGCCAAGGGAAAAGGTGAAGAAGTCCAAATATTTTTTTTCCATCTTCTCTTTTGTAAATTTTTCTTCAACTTTGATTACTGCATTTCGGGAAATTTTCTCATATAGTTGTTTGTCTTTCAACAGTAATTCAACTTTTTCTACAAACCCGCGGAAATAATTTTTCTCTACAAGAAAGCCGTCCTCACCGCTATCTATTATTTCAGGGATTCCGTTTATCTGGCTTGCAATCACAGGGATGCCCATTGCCATAGCCTCAAGAATTGTAAGGGGCAAGCCCTCCCATGCCGAAGGCAGCACAAAAATTTGAATCGATTTCAACAACTCAGCAACATCATCCCGGTCGCCAAGTAAAAAAATATTACCCTCAAGGCCTCTTGATGATATCCTTTTTTCACATTCATTTTTTAAAGGGCCATCACCAATGAGGAAAAATTTAAGCCTGTCATTTGATTTTAAAAGCTCATGTGCAATGTCGATAAAGAATAAAGGCTGCTTTTGTCGGCTGAGTCGGCCAATCATCCCTATTACAGTATCGCCGTCATTGATCAAATCATTTATGATTCCTGCACTGGTCTTTTTTCCGGAATTGAACAGGTCTACATCAATGCCGTTTCTGATCACGCAGATTCCCTTGCGTGGTTTGAGTTTATGCTTCAGAGCGTACTCTTTATCATTTTCGCAAACACAGACCAGATAATGAAAAAGCCTGACAAGCATAAATTCTACAAAAATGTTCAGGCATTTCACAAGCAGAGTTTGATCCCTGTATGAAGACCAGCCATGTATGTTAAATATTTTTACAGGTGTATTGCAAATTGAAGCGGCAATTCCGCCAAGAAGACCCGCCTTCGAGCTATGGCAATTTACAGCAACATACTCGCCGCTTTTTATAGTTTTAATAAGGTCGAAAATGCAGATCAAATCCAGAATCGGATTCAACTCTTTCCGCATCCTGGGCAAATCCTTTACTGTCATACCTTCTTTTGTGAATGCATTATTCCATTTGCCGCCAGGCATACTCGCAACGCAGACCTGATAACCGTTCTCGATCAAAGAGGAGGCTGAATCAAACATTACTTTTGTCGCACCACCGCTGTTATCAGGCCTTGATGAAATAATCATCAATATTTTATTCATAATTTATTTCCAAAGGGTGCTACAGATTGATCCGACAACGTAACTTATCGAGACCTTTGCACGACTACCTCATTTGATCTCAAAATTCAAATATGATATAAAACCGCTTAAATTTATTTGTTTTATTTTAATCAAAACAACTCCCAGGTTCGATAGTAATTGCTTGATTTTATTATTATTTTATGATGTGTTTTCTATCGAGACTTTCTTGCCATGAATAATATAGCTGACGGCATTATGAGAAAAAACAACATCAATTCGAAGCTTACTGATAATGAAAATTAAAGGAACAAATCGATTTCGAAAAAACGATTTATAGTTGAACAATACTTTGGGACTAGCTCACTCCATGATGATAAAAACAGGGCAAGGTTTACAGTTGTCATCAAAAATACTATTGATGCCATGTCCAGGCAGTTTGCGTTTAATATACGAAAGGGGGTAAATATCTTACAGCCTTTGCCTGCTTGACAGATGGACACCAAAATGCGGGCTAAAAGACTTCCAACAGGGTCCATAGTGAATTAAAATATGCCCCTTAAATTGTCAGATCACTTTTTGATATTTGTCGGTTCATTTTTTTAAATTTTTCTCCAAAACTATAACCCAAGAATATAATTGAGCTTTTCATAGCTCCGCCCTTTCAATTACATAAAATAATTTAAAAAAGGCTTCATAATTTTATATATGGAAAACATGATTTAGTACTTTATCTGTATTATAGTTTTTATATGA
>JAOZSB010000446.1 GCA_029939895.1 Desulfobacterales bacterium | reverse complement strand
AAAATTTTTACAATCATGATTCCAAAGGTGAGTACTGTGTAAAAAGGGTAATACTGTTTTATTACGATAACCATCTTTTTCTTCTTTTGTAATGCTTTACATCTTTGAAACTTTTTCGCCCGCCAAAGTCTGTCATCCCTAAATAGAAGTCTTTAATGTCCGGGTTGTTTTTGAGTTTTTCGGAAGTGTCATCCATTACAATCCTGCCGTTTTCCATGATATAGGCGTATGGTGCAACGCTTAGGGCAAGTTTGGCGTTTTGTTCCACAAGAAGTATTGATATGTTCTCTTCCTGATTAAGCTGGGTGATGATGTTAAATATCTCGTGGATCAGGAGTGGTGCGAGTCCCATTGACGGCTCATCAAGAAGCATTAATTTTGGCTGTGTCATGAGTGCTCTGCCTACGACGGTCATCTGCTGTTCGCCACCGCTGACAAATCCGGCTATTTCGTTTCTTTTTTCTTTTAGCCTCGGGAAGTAATGGTATACCCTTTCAAGGGCATTTTTAAGGTTTTTTCTGCTCCTGCGGTGACCACCAACTTTTATATTCTGCTCGACCGTCAGATGCTCAAAAACCCTCCTGCCTTCGATGATCTGGACAATTCCAGACTTGGATATCTGCTCAGCGGATTTTCTGTCGATCCGGTTACCTTCAAATTCTATACTGCCGTCGGTTACTGCGCCGTCCTCGTGTTTTAACAGTCCTGATATGGCCTTGAGTGTAGTTGATTTCCCAGCTCCGTTTGCGCCAAGAAGTGCAACAATCTTCCCCTTTGGTATTTTTATTGAAACACCTTTAAGGACAAGTATTACTTCGTGGTACTTTACTTCTATGTTGTTTATTTTCAGGATTGAATCGTCAGACAAATGGCACCTCCAGTGGCCGGGAGCATATTCGGCTTTTACTTCATTTACTTATGTTTTTTGTTTTAAGCTTTTTGTATTTTGGTATAGGTAGAGTCACTGGTTATAGTCGCAGTGGCGTAATATTCTTCACCCCTGCGACTATAATATTAATGGATAATCAAATGAAAATTTTTTACCATCCTAACCATTTGCTATCCCATTTTTTTGTCCACCTTTTCTTAAGGTCAATAACCGAAAGAACCTGGAATTTATTATTTTTGTAAATATACACGTTAACCTTTGTGGTTGGCCTGTGGTCATCAGGGGAGAATGTCACTGGTGCAGAGCCAAGGCCTAAGTCAAAATCCTTTAATGTTTCAAGGGCTTTTCTTATGCCTTCTCCGTTTAGTTCGCCAGCCTTATCAGCACGCTTCATGCCTTCTGCCAGGAGTTTTACTGCACACCAGGCCTGCTGTGTCCGCATAAGTCGTTTCTTCTGGGGAATTTTAGCATGTATTTTTTTTGAATAATTTACAACGTCCTTCATGCCGGGTACATCTTCGCCATAAAAAGCGCATGGTGCAATGCCTATTGCATTTTCAGCAGCTTTACCTGCAAGTTTTGGCAGGTTTTCGTCAAATCCCCATACATTAATGATGTTGTATGCACCAAGTTTAAGCATTCTGGAGTCCTTGAGTGCCACTGAGACCGATTGTGTAGTGTTGCCGTGCCAGATCAGGTCAGCTTTAAATCTCTTTGCAGCCAGAACCTGTGTCTTGGTGTCGAGTGCTTTCAGGGATACATCCTGATCCTGTCCAACCTCAAACCCCAGGATTGTTGCCTGGTCTTTTATGGCCTTGATTGGTGCGCTACAGTATGGATGGGCGTGGTGATAAAATGTCATGAATCTGGGTTTGTCACCGCTTGTGCGACGTTTTGCATATTTTGGATCTTTCATCCATATTTCATCAAACCATGCTGTGATGGCGGCCCGTGCGCTTGAGGAGTAGTCTGGTGAAAAGAAAAGGTTATAGGGCGTATTCGTCGGATTGGTAAGGTGTGCTGAGTACGAGGCAGAAATATATGGCATTTTATCCTTTGTTACCGTCTGGGACAGAGCTTCAGTGTCGCCTGTACCCCATCCAAGAAAAGCAATTACTTTATCTCTGGTTTTCAACTTGTCGTAAAGTGTAACAGCTTCATCACGCTTGTAGCCGTAATCGTACATATGAAGCTTGATCTGCTTACCGTTGATGCCGCCATTGTCGTTGACCCATGCAATAGCTTCTTCAATGCCCAGGGCATAGTCCTTGCCGACATCTGATGTAGGCCCGCTCTGATCAGTAAGGGAACCGATGTTGATAACGTCTGCTGCTCCTGCGGAAAAACAGACCAAAAAAACACCAAGGATTGTTGCAAAAAGAATGGAAAGATTTTTTTTCATTGACGTGCCTCCGTAAAATGAATGTTTAGGTTGCTAAATGTGCTGTAATTCGTTTTTGATTTCAGATTAATAATAATTGATCGCTGAGCCATGAAATTTAATATGAAAATGGCCAGAGGTTGAAATAATTCTTCATTTGCCACCATCTGTATGCCAGGCCATTTGGTTCAAATAGTAGGAAACCGCATATGGCAAGACCAAAGGCAATTTCCTTAAAGTAAATTATATTGCCGGTTCCGCCGATTACTCCAACGATTTCCTGTAATCCCCATATAAGGATGACCATGAACATGGACCCGAAAAAGACACCGTGGAGTGTACCGACTCCGCCTATTAGAATAATTCCAACCAGCCACAGGGATTTGCTAAAGAGAAAATCTTCAACTGATATGATGTTCCGTGATGCCCCCCAGAATGCACCGGTTATGCCACCAATAAAGCCTGATACGAAAAAAGCCCGGAGTTTGTAAGTAATAATGTTAATGCCCATAGCTTCTGCTGCAATATCATTGTCTCTGATTGCGACCCATGCCCTGCCAGTCTTTGAGCGCATAAGATTTGCCACACCGAATGTCATCAGAGCCAGGAGTATTACACCCAGGCAGTAAATGTCGAATTTGGATCTGATTGTCCAGGGACCCAATTTTACCAGGTCAGAACTTAAGGTCAGGTCCTGCTGGCGACCGCCAATCTGGCTGATGTATTTGGCAATGAAGAAATCAACCGTAATAAATTGGGCAGCCATTGATGTCAGGATAAGGTAAAAACCCTTGACCCTTGCAGATGGTAGTCCAAAAAGGACACACCAGATTCCTGCAATGAGTCCTGAAATCAACAAAACTACTGGAAATACAAGACCCAGAGAAAGCATTGCAACAGGCCACGGCAGGGTCATAAGCAGAAAACTTGAATACGCACCCACCGCAAGAAAAGCAGCATGACCAAGGGTTAGCTGGCCACAGAAGCCAATCAAAAGCTGTACTCCTAATGCTCCCATTGCCCAGTATATGAAAAGTATGAATTCCGACATGTAGTCTGGAAGAACAAAGGGAACAAAAAGGAATGCAAACAAAGCAAGCATTGCCATCTTACCCTTGACAAAATTCGTGTGCCAGAAAGTATGATCCTGTGAGTAGTTTTCGTGATAAACTCCGCAGGGCATCCAAGTCATATTATCTCCTACTCTTTTGATGTACCTGATAAAAAATGTCTTCACATCCAATATCAGCGTT
>JAOZSB010000100.1:9067-13181 GCA_029939895.1 Desulfobacterales bacterium | reverse complement strand
ACTAGTGCCCAAATCCAATTGAAATTATTCGATTTTTAACGGGACACTACTGGTTGTCACTAAAAAATGAAACGCCTGCTGAAAAATTAGTGCAAAGAGTAATTACTTTGCTTTAAAGGCTTACTAACTATCTGAAATAACGATTGAAACAATTTATACCAATAGCTTGAAAATGTCAAGTTAATTAATAGCCCGCTGCTGTGTGGGTCTGCTTGATAAATGGCAGGAATTGCAAATGTTTTTTTATTGTGCCGGGGCAAAAATAATGACCAGAAATAATGCGGAAATCCCGGAAGTGCTGAAAAAAGCAATTGACGACACCCTCGGCAACAATGTTCCCCCGGAAAAAAGCCTGGAAAATGCACAACAAAGTGCGCAAAAATTTCTAAAGAAAAAAAAGGAGTAACTACAGCTCAAAAAGCTCGCCATCACCGGGGTTGATTCTGAGCCGTTGCTTTAGCTTTGAAAACCGCTTTTCGGTCTTGTTGTTGTTGATCGCCATGTGGAGGGCGCGGTCGGTTCCCACGATCACCACAAGGCCCTTGCCCCTTGTGACGGCAGTATACAGCAGGTTTCTTTGAAGGAGTATGTAATGCTGAATCGCCATGGGTACAACAACCGCAGGATACTCCGAACCCTGGGACTTGTGAACCGTTACAGCATAGGCAAGCACGATCTCATCAAGTTCTGAAAAATCATAGGTAACAAGCTTTCGGTCAAACCTGATATCCATGTCCTTTTGTTTGCTTCTGATTTTTTCTATAACACCAATGTCGCCGTTGAAAACATCCTTGTCATAGTTGTTTTTTATCTGCATGACCTTGTCATTCACGCACAGGTTTTTGTCTCCCCTTGTTATGCCGAATGCACCTGGATTCAGGGCTTTTTGAAGCTCTATGTTCAGGCCGGCAGCACCGAGCGGGCCTTTGTTCATCGGCGTTAAAACCTGGATTTCGGTTTTCGGGTCAAGGCCAAAACGGGTGGGAATTCTATCCTTTACTACGGTGACAATGGTTTTTACTGCATCTTCAATTGCTTCTTTTCTTATGAAATAGAGTTCCTTTGTGTTTTCCAGGGATTTAAAAGGAGGCATGGAACCGCTGTTAATCATGTGTGCAGCAGTCACGATTCCGCTTTGTTCGGCCTGGCGAAAAATCACATCAAGCTCAACCACCGGGAAGGCATTTGAATCAATAATATCACGCAGCACAGAACCAGCGCCCACCGATGGAAGCTGATACACATCGCCCACAAAAATCAGGGAAGTATTAACAGGAACCGCCTTTAAAAGATGATGCATCAACACGATGTCGATCATGGATGCTTCGTCTATAATAAGGAGATCGCAGTCAAGGGGGCTTTCTTCGTTTTTCATAAACCCGCCGTTAACAACGCTGAACTCCAAAAGCCGATGGATTGTCCTGGCTTCTTTGCCCGATGTTTCGCTCATCCTTTTTGCTGCCCTGCCCGTTGGTGCGGCCAGGAGAATGTCCATGCCCAGTTTTTCGTGGATGCCTATTACTGCATTTATTATGGTTGTTTTGCCAGTGCCCGGCCCGCCTGTTATAACGGTGACCTTGCCCTCAAGTGCTGAATTTACGGCATCATTTTGCCTGCCGGCAAAGGTCATCTTCATGGTGCGCTCGGCCCAGGCAATTGCCTTTGGCACGTCAATTTCCCTGCGCTTTCTTTCATAGGAATTTATAAGGCAAAGCTTTGATGCAGCAGATGTTTCGCACACATGAAATGCAGTAAGGTAAACGTCTTTTCTATCAAGATTGGTGTCCTGCTCAATTACTACTTTTTTGTCTTCAGCAGCTTTTTTCAGGGCTTTTTCCACCACGCCCTTTTCTGCCTTTAGAATATCAACAGCTTTTTCAAGGAGTTCCTCAAGGGGATAAAGCACATGCCCGTCATCGGACAACCTGCCAAGAACATAGAGAATCCCGGCCTCTATCCTGAGTGCAGAATTTTTACCAAACCCCAGCTTTTCGGCGATTGTGTCTGCAACAATAAACCCGATGCCCTGAATTTCCGAAGCCAGGCGGTATGGGTTTTCGCTGACAATCCGGATTGAGTTCTCACCATATTCCTTGATTATTTTTGCACAATAGGCCTGGCTGATACCGTGACCCGCAAGGAAGATCATGATCTTTCGCATCCCCTGCTGCGCCTCCCAGGATGCAATAATTTTTTGCAGGTTCTTTTTTCCGATGCCCTTGATCTTGCGGAGCTTTTGGGGGGTTGCGTCTAAAACTTCTAATGTGTCAGTGCCGAATTTGTCTACTATCCGTTGTGCAGTGACTTCACCAATGCCGTCAATAAGCCCGGAACCAAGGTACCTGACAAGGCCCTCCTCGCTTTCAGGAGTAATGCGGGTGTACTCGGAAAAGGCAAACTGCCGACCGTATATGTCGTGATCCTTCCAATCCCCGCTAAGCTCCAGCAGCTCGCCAACTGCGGGTGAAAACATGTACCCGACTATGGTCTCAACCATGTCCTCGTCAAACATGCCCTTTGACGTGCCGGAACCATCTTCAGCATCACCAAACACCTCAATATCAAGAACCGAGTAGCCAGTGTCCTCGCTGGTGTATGTGATCCGCTTTATCTGCCCTTTCAGGCTTTTCGTTTCCATGGCCTGTCTATACCGTTCTGGATATGCTGCTCAACTGGTTCACCTTGCTCACCTGTATTCTATACTTCCCACCACTTTGAATTCACAACAAAGTCCTTTTCCGCAAGCAACTGCCCGGGCCTTGGGAGGGACAGGGGTACATTGTTTTTCTCGGCAGCAGTAATCACACGCTCAACCGGCTCGTCCCAGGGATGGATAGAAAGGTCATAGGCTCCCCAGTGGATCGGCATAAACACCCTGCCCTTTAAGTCTAAATGCGCCTGAACTGCGGCTTCCGGGCCAAGGTGGATCCTGTCCCAGTTTTTATCATAGGCCCCGATTTCAAGAAATGTTAAATCAAAAGGCCCGTACTTTTCCCCGAACTCCTTAAAGCCATCGTGAAAACCACTGTCACCGCCAAAGAATACTTTTTTGCCTTTTCCTTCAATTATCCACGATGTCCACAGGGCCTTGTTGCGGTCAAAAATCCCGCGCCCGGAAAAATGAACGCAGGGTACAGAGGTCAACTTTACATCGCCCGCCATGAACGTTGAATACCAGTCAGCCGTAATAATCTGCGCCTCTGGAATGCCCCATGATTTTAAAACATAATCAACCCCAATCGGCACATAAAAGGGAACCCCCCGTTGCGCCAGGAGTTTTGTAATTTTCTTATCCAGATGATCCATGTGGTCATGGGAAATAATAACACCGTCAAGAACGGGGATGCGCTCAACAGGCAGGGGTGGATCAAAGAACCGCTTTGGCCCGCCAAACCCCACTGGCGACAAAACCTTGCTCCACACAGGATCACAAAAAAAACGCTTCCCGCCAATCTCGATAAAAAGCGATGAATGAGCAGTCCACATTACCTTTAAATCGGCAGATGCCTGCTCTGGAATTGCATCTGCATTAAAATGAAACTTATGCTCCGGAACCGTGTTTTTCTTTGTCAGCCACCGCTTCTGAGTATCAAACAACGTCCCTTTCCGAATTTCATAAACAGGATTTTCATTCCTGAACTTGCCGTCTACAAAGTTTTTTGAATCAAATATTTTTCTCATATTTCTCACATAATCAAAGGTTCCAAACCCAGCCCCAACCGACCCGACTGCACCCAGTAAAGATAAGATAAATTTTCGTCTTGTCATGTTCATGATTGATTTTTCCGTTTGCTATTCATGTGCAATGATTAAAAATTTACCTGACTGTATAACATTTTTTTTAAACTGTCTTTAAAATTTTCATGTGGATTTTTTATTGTTATAGGGGTTCTCATATTAACCGTGACGATACTTACACTTATGTAATTAGGCTTTATATCTCGCCCTTACAGGGCTTTTTTATGTAGATGATCTACTCCTGGGGTTTCACCCCAGGCTATTATATTACGCCCCTTCAGGGCTTGGTCGACTTAAAAGGAACATATTTATGACAAAGGGTATCTGCGATTATACGAAAAACTCAAGTTGAACCCGATGAAGAAAAAATTACAAA
>JAOZSB010000100.1:0-8967 GCA_029939895.1 Desulfobacterales bacterium | reverse complement strand
CCCATATGGATTTAGCCCTGTAAGGGCGGCATATAAATCTAATGACTATATCATTAAAAAAAAACAATCACTTCAAAATCGAAAAAAGCGTATGCTCCAGAATCATGGTGGGGTTCTGTCCAGTTGTTTTGAAGCTGGTGTCTGCGTCAAAGAGCTTTGACAGGGCATGGGCAAGCTCCTGCTTTCCGTAGGCTGCGGAGTTTTTGAACATGAGGTATACAGGGTATGGGCTTTTTGGGTTGGGAGCAATTGCCAGTCCTGTTGCAGGGGCTTTTTTCTTCTTTTTGCTTTTTGCTGGTTTTTTACTTCCTTTTTTGGGTGTGGCTGTTTCCGGGGTTTCATTGGATTCTGCCTTGTCCCAGGATTCTGCTTTCTCGGCAAGGCCTTTATCATAGGCAACAACAGCCGGCATGATTGAGGCAGTAAATACATTGTAGGACAGGTTTGGGTGCCATGCCTTGGCTTCCGGGGTTTCAAGGAAGTCTTTTACAATAATGAGCCTTCTAATCTGGTTTGTTATTGCGCCCAGCAGTTGAAGGTGTGCAAATTCCGCAGCAATTAACGTGCGGCTGTAGAACAGTGCTGCTTCAAGGTTTTTGCTCTGGACAGCGCCCGTCAGCTCGAAAATCGGATCAACTTTGGTTCTTTCGAGTACTGCTTCTACGTCGGTTTTGGTGATTCTGTCCCGGTCGCCAATATAGCTGACCAGCTTTTCAATTGCACTGGTCATGCCCCGAAGGTCAAAACCGAGATTTCCTACAATTGCATTAAAGCCGGGCGTGTCGATTTTTTTGCCGCTTTTTGCAAGTGCTTCCTTTGCCCTTTGTTTCAGGATTTCTGCCTGAACTTCCTTGTCGTATTTTGTGTTACCCGTAGGTACGGCACAGTCCACCACAAGCCCCTTTGCTTCAATGGCCTTGTACAGTGCCTTGCGCTTGTCGATTTTATCGGCTGTCAGTATCAGGAAGTTGCCAGGGGGAAAGCCCTTGTCCAGAGCCTTTTCCAGAGCATCGGCAGGGTCGCCGGCTGTGTTGACGGAGATCCCGGATTCAAGGCAGTAATTAACAACGCTGGTTGCCCACTCCCGCTCTGCGACATTTTTAATTCCTATGTTTTTCAGGGTTCCTGCGGGGGCTGGCTTAAAGTCATCAAAGGTAAGCCCCTTTAGGGAAAACAGGGTTACAATATGTTTTGCAGCAACCCGCATTTTGCCGTCCTCAAAGCTTTTTTTGGCCTTTTCAAGAAGCAGTTTTTCCTCTTCGGCAGTATAAAAAATGTCGATTTCAAGGAGGGACACGCCTTTTTTATCAGAAAAAAGCGAAAATGTGCTTACCTTTTCAATTGCTTCAAATATGTTTTCACGGGTTCCGTCCAGGGATACAATATCTGTAGAATCGTCATCTCCGGCAAGAAAGGCAATAAGCTCGCCCTGGGCCGTCTTGCTGAGGAACTCATCGCCAAATATCAGGAACACCGATGGATCCTCCGTCCTTCCCATGGTTTTGGTGTGCCTTCCAACGTCTTTGTATTTGATCAGGGGCAAGTTTTTATTCTCTGCTTATAAAGGCTGTATTTAAAAAAAAATAATGCGGTTGTCCACAAGGGTCAAGTGTTTGTTTATAATGATATAGTCATTAGATTTATATGCCGCCCCTGCAGGGCTAAGTGGATACTGGCATATCATATATTCCATCTTTTATCACAGTAAGAATTTTGTTACATTTTTTTTAATCTGGTCAACTTGGGTTTTTGTAAAACCGCAAAAAATAAAACCAAATTTGTTAGTCTGTAGACAAAAAAAGTTTAAAACCCAAAAACCCGTTTTATGTATTACGCTGGTTATGCCTGCGTTTGAGGATAACCAGCATGACCAAAGCAACGGTAGCAGCGCATATGGCAATCGTTTGAGAAAGCGACAGCACCCTTAAAAATTCCCCGCCCCTGAAGTCTCCCCGGAATTCCTCAAGGATGGAGCGCGCGCTTGCATATATGGCAATATATGTCCAGACCACCTGTCCATCAAAGGTTTTAAATTTTCTGAGGAGCATGAGTATTGCAAATATTGTCAGGTTGCTTGCTGCGGAATACAGTTGCGTAGGGTGCAGCGATGTATGGAGTGGAGCCAGAGAATCAGCATTTGTAAAGACAACAGCACATGCGCCGCTGTATTCGGCACCATAGCAGCAGCCTGCAAAAAAACATCCTATCCTGCCGCAAAAATGGCCAAGTGCCAGGGCTGGTGCGATTATGTCCAGGGTCTTCCACATGTCCATTTTATGTTTTTTAAGGTAGATAATGGCCGTTGGAAAGGCCAGTGCAAACCCTCCGTAAAAAACCAGACCACCCTTCCATATCATAAAAATTTCCAGTGGATTTTTCATGAAATAAGCCGGGACTGTAAAAACGTATAACAGCCTTGAGCCTGCTATTGCAGCAAGGAGCAGGTAAAAACCAAGGTCCATGAGTTTTTCTGGGTCTATCCCGTCTTTTTTTGCCAGGCTTTTGCCAAGAAAAATTGCAGACATAAACCCAACAGCAATAAAAAAGCCGTATGTAAAAATCTGGAATTTTCCGAAACTAAATAGTATTGGATGCATATTGTCCTATTTTCATGGTTATTGTGGTTTCTTTTTGCGGTCTTTTTTTTCGGACTTTTTTGAATCTTCTGCTTCTTCTGGTGTTTTGTCAAACAAAACATGATAGCCAAAAACAGCAATGCCGATACAAAGTGCGCTGTCAGCCACGTTAAATGCGGGCCAGTGGCTGGAGCCAATGTAAACATCTAAAAAATCAATAACCTTTCCAAAGCGTATCCGGTCGATTATGTTCCCGATTGCTCCACCGTTTATTATCGCAAGGGATAAGGAAAATAACGGGTATGGTTTAAGCGGGGTCTTGTAATACATGTACAGTGTAAAGCCGACCACAGCAGGTGCAAAAAACAGAAAAACAAGCTGCCGAATAAAAGGGGCCGCCTCTCCAAAAAGCCCAAAGGCACCCCCTGGATTTTGCACATGAACAATGTTAAAAAAGCCTGGCACAATGGTGATGGAGTCATAAAGGGGCATGGTTTGCAAAATAACCGCCTTTGTGACCTGATCGAGTATCAGCACAAACCCTGCAATCAGGATAAGTCTGATCAGTTTGTTTTCTTTCCAGGCTTTCATCTGCTATAGAATTTCCTTTAAGTTTTCCCTGCACCTTGCACAGGCCTTTGGGTGATCTGCATCCTCGCCAACTGTGTCGTCATATATCCAGCAGCGTTCGCACTTTTCGCCCCCTGCCTTTGCAACGGTTATTACAGGTTCGTCTTCATTGCTTTTTTGAAGCACAGCCCTGGAGATAATAAATATATCCCGCAGGTCTGTTTCGTATTCTGAAAGTATTTCAAAAAGCTCTCCCCCAACCGACAGTGTGACTGCGGCATCCAGGGAATGGCCTATGGTTTTTTCGACTCTGGCTTCCTCTAATATCTTTGCCGTGGAGGTTCTAAGCTCAAGAATCTTGTCCCATTTGTCAGCAAGCGGCCTGTCCACCAGGGAGTCATCAACCTTTGGGAACTGCAGCATGTGAATGCTTGATGCATCGGACTCTTTGCTTTTGGGTATGAACTTGAAAACTTCCTCTGCTGTAAAAGCAAGTATTGGAGCCATGATTTTCATGATGGAATCTGCAATTATATACAGAACCGTCTGTGTTCCCCTGCGCCTTTCCGAGTCTGCGGGCAGTGTGTAGAGCCTGTCCTTTATGATGTCGAGGTAAAAGGAAGACAGATCCACAGAACAGAAATTGTGCAGGGCGTGGTATATCACATGCAGTTCGTAGCTCTCGTATGCATTTCTGGTTTTTTCCGTGAGCTTCTGGAGCTTGTGCAGTATCAGGCGATCAAGGTCGGTCAGCTTGTCAGTTGAAACCTGATGTGTGTCCGGGTCAAAGTCTGCAAGGTTGCCCAAAAGGAACCGGCATGTGTTTCGAATTCTCCTGTATGCGTCTGAAAGCTGTTTCAGGATATTATCGGATATGCGGATGTCGTCCCGATAGTCAGATGCAGACACCCACAGGCGGAGAATTTCTGCGCCATACCTGCGTACAATATCCTTTGGTGCAATTACATTGCCCACGGATTTGGACATTTTTTTGCCCTTTGCATCCACAACAAAACCGTGTGTTAAAACCGATTTATATGGAGCTGCTCCACGGGTTCCCACGGCTGTCAGCAGGCTGCTGTGGAACCATCCCCTGTGCTGGTCGCTTCCCTCAAGATACATGTCCGCAGGCCATGTGAGGTTGTCCCTTTCCTCTAAAACAGCAGCGTGTGTTACGCCGGAATCAAACCATACATCAAGGATGTCGGTCTCTTTTTCAAAGGAAGTGCTGCTGCATTTCGGGCAGGTTGTGCCATCAGCTATCAGCCCGCTAATGTCGTCCTCAAACCAGACATCAGCACCTTTTTCTGCAAATATTTTATAAACATGGTCAATTGTTTCTTCATTTATTACAAGCTCTCCGCAGTCTGCGCAGTAAAAAACAATTATGGGAACTCCCCATGTTCTCTGGCGTGAAACACACCAGTCCGGGCGGTTCTCTATCATTCCATAGATCCGCTCCCTGCCCCAGTGCGGAATCCACTGTACCTGGTCAATCTCCTCCAGTGCCTTTTTTCTAAGGCCGGTTTTTTCCATGGAGATAAACCACTGTGGCGTGGCCCTGTATATCACAGGACTTTTGCACCGCCAGCAATGGGGATAGGAATGGGTCAGGCCCGTTTGATTTAAGAGCGCGCCGTTTTCTTCAAGCTTTGCAATAATGGCCTTGTTTGCACTAAAAACAAACTCTCCTGCAAAAAGTTCAACCTCATCGGTAAAACAGCCGTTATCATCAACAGGCGAATAAATCTCGATTTCGTATTTCAGGGCAGCTTCATAATCCTCACGACCATGACCAGGGGCTGTATGAACACAGCCGGTTCCTGCCTCAAGGGTGACGTGATCGCCAAGTATAATCATGGATTCCCGGTCATAAAGGGGATGGCGGC
This sequence comes from Desulfobacterales bacterium, assembly GCA_029939895.1. Taxonomy (GTDB): domain Bacteria; phylum Desulfobacterota; class Desulfobacteria; order Desulfobacterales; family JAOZSB01; genus JAOZSB01. Next base: position 3,932 of record JAOZSB010000100.1, on the reverse strand, counting down.
ACTGCTTCCTCTCCAGGACCTCGGCCTTGAAGTCGGCAACAACGCTGAATTCTTCCATGCCGAACTTGCTCATGCACGATTCTGCAAGCTCCTTTGCAAGTATAAAAACCTCACCCTGTGCCTCAACAGCCGTGTAATCAAAGTCCGGGTGCAGGGCAATCGCCAGGTTGGACGGAATCGTCCAGGGAGTAGTTGTCCATATGACCACGGAGACCTTTTTTCCGGCAAGCTCTGGAATTGTATCACCAAGATCATCAACCACAGAAAATTTTACAAATACAGAGGGCGACTTTGAATCAAAATACTCAATTTCCGCCTCTGCAAGCGCGGTTTTACATTTGCTGCACCAGTATATGGGCTTTTTGTTCCGAAAAAGGCTGCCAGCCAGGGCAAACTTGCCGCACTCCCGCGCAATCACAGCCTCAAAGGGATAGGCCATCGTCAAATAGGGGTTGTCCCACTCACCCATTATGCCCAGCCGTTTAAACTCTTCTCGCTGAATATCAATGAACTTTTCTGCATAGGCCCTGCACTTTCTTCTTATCTGGGTCTGGGTCAGTTCTTTTTTCTTTTTGCCCAGTTCCTTGTCTACATTATGCTCAATGGGCAGCCCGTGGCAATCCCAGCCCGGTACATACACCGCATCAAATCCAGCCATCTGGCGTGACCTGATAATTATATCCTTTAATATTTTATTCAACGCAGTACCAATATGAATGTTGCCGTTGGCATATGGAGGGCCGTCGTGGAGGATAAACGGGGTGCGCCCCTTTGACTGCTCCCGCATTTTTTCATAAAGTTCCATCTCTTCCCACGCCTTTAACTGCAAAGGCTCCTTCTGGATAAGGCCTGCCTTCATGGGGAATTTAGTCTTTGGCAGATTCAGCGTTTCCTTGTAATTCATTATTTTCTCCTGGTTGATCTTATCTTTGTGACATGAAAAAATTTAGCATGAAAAATGTAGCATGCAAAATAAAGTTCCTGCAAACCTAACATGTTAGTGCAGTTGTATGTGAAATGTCAATAATCAATCGAAATGATGTGAAATTTTGTGGAAAAAAGGTTTTGTGAAACAAGTTTGTGCAGTTAAAATATAAAGCAGGATGAAAAAACAGCTTGTATCTCAATTGTGATATAATGTTTCTCATATTAACGTTCCAATTGAAGTGGATTTTTTTAGCCAATATATTTATATGTCGCCCTTACAGGACTGAATTTTAAGGTTATTCCTTATGCCCAGGGCGTAAGCCCTGGGCTGGTATATGCCGTCCTTACAGAGCTGAAATGATGTTGGCTGATTATATTCTGCATCATTCTCGTACCCAGGCTCTGCCTGGGTACGCAGTTCAAGAGGCTCCGCCTCAAAATGATGCTCAGAAATTGTGGTCTGGGTTATCAAAAACTGGCTGTTATAGTTGTTGTCAATAAAATGTTCCGATTGAATCGAACACAGCCCTTAAAGGGCGAAATATACCATCCCGCAAGCTCTGGGTAGATTCCTGCCCCCCGTTAATCAGTCCTGTAGGGCGACATATAAATCAAATGACCCGATCATTATAAAAACCTTGGCCTTTGTGGATAACCGCATATTGGAATTCATTTTTTTTTGGCGTAAACAATGGTAGATTTTTTTATTATTTAACTCTGTTATACACTTTGCTCCAGCAGAAATCTTTAATATAAGCAAAAAAACTCCTGATTTACTTCTCGTTTTATTTCAATTGCATTAGCCGCAAAACCAGTGAAAAACCGTTTTTTTTGGAAAATCCTTTGTACAATCAATATTTGCAAAGAATCGCTTGCAAATCGGAGCAATTTCGTTTATATAGTTAACTAAATTCTATTGTTAAACACATTATAAATGAATGAAGCAGGAAAACGTTTCTGAAAAAAAACTGAATGTTAGTTTTAGGTTTCTTGGCTGTTTTTTGTTTTTTTCATAACCAGGCTTTTGAAATACACAAATTCAAATATATGTAATGATATTGGGGGTATGTTGTGGCAAAGATTCTGATTGTTGATGATTCCTGGTTGATACGTCAATCCCTGAAAACGCTGCTGGCCCCGATTGGGTATTCAGTGGAGGAGGCGGTCAATGGTGTTGAAGGTCTTGAAAAAATTATTGAGTATGAGCCGGATTGTATTTTGCTCGATCTTTTGATGCCGGAGCTTGATGGCTTTGGCGTGCTTGATGCCATGAATGAAAAGAACCTGAAAAATCCTGTTATTGTTCTTACGGCTGATATTCAGGACACTTCAAGGGAAAAGTGTATCAAGCTTGGGGTGTTTGGTTTTGTTAATAAACCACCTAAGGATGACGAGTTAAAAGATATGCTTGCCAGAGCCGTTGAGCAGGACAGGGACGCATAGCCATGAATATAACACCGAGTGAAAGGCAGCTTGATGCGCTCACGGAGCTGATAAATATTGGCGTTGGCCGCGGTGCATCAGTGCTCAATACCATGTTGGAATCACATATTGTCCTCCAGGTTCCGTTTTTACGGGTTATTTCATATAATGATCTAAAGGATGAAATCACTCGTCACGGCGGGGAGTGGCTTGCTACTGTGGAGATGAGTTTCAGGGGGAATTTTACAGGTTCATCCCAGTTAATCTTTTCCACGGAAAGTGCATCAAAACTCGTGGCGGCAATGGTTGGTGAAGAGCCAATTAATATGGACATGGATGAAATCAGGGGGGGAACGCTCTGCGAGGTCGGCAATATTGTTTTAAATGGGGTTATGGGTTCCATCAGCAATATGCTTAAATTCGACTTCAGCTATTCGGTTCCAAATTTTTTGGAGGAGAATGCTGACAACCTGTTTGCCCCTGATCAAAAAAAGACAGAGATGTCTATTCTTCTTGCTCGAACCAGTTTTCAGATTGAAAGGCTCAATATTGACGGTGATGTTATTCTGTTTTTTGAAGTAGCATCCCTCAAGATACTGCTTGATTCAATAGATACTTTATTGTAGCGGTGTTAAAAAAAAAGGTTTGTATCGATTCATCTATGGAAGAACCAGGGGGTTGAAATGTATTATGAGGGTTGCCATGGATGATACACATGACAAAAGTGTTATGGAAATAATTAGTTTCAGGTTTAGTTAGAAAGTAAGTTAATGAGTGAATTTGAAGAACTTGCACTAAAATTCAGCATATTAAATCATGTCCCAATTGGAATGTTTCTTCTTAGAAATGATTATACAATTGTTTTCTGGAACAGGTGTCTGGAGGACTGGACAGGCACGGATGCCAAAGATATTGTAGGAAAAAATCTTGGAGACGAGTATCCTCACTTTAACCAGCTATCCTACCAGAGCCGCCTTGGAATTGTTTTTGACGGAGGCCCGCCAGCCATTTTTTCCTCCCAGCTTCACGGGTCAATTCTGCCAGCGCCCCTGCCCGACGGAAAGTTAAGAATACAGCATACAACCGTTATTGCAGTGCCTGCTGATGATGGGAAAAATAACTATGCACTTTTTTCAGTTGAAGATGTAACAGACCTTTCGCGCAAAATCACAGCAATTCGGGAAGCAGAAAAAGCAAACATAGAAAAAGAAAAATTAGCCGGTGTCATTGAAATGTCTGCCGCAGTCTGCCATGAGCTTAACCAGCCCCTGATGGTTATATCTGGTCTTTCAGATATTCTTTTATGGGATATGGAAGAGGATCACCCGCTTTACAAGCACTTGACCGCCATGCAGGAACAGCTTGATAAAACAGGATTGATAACAAAAAAGCTGATGAACATAACCCGATATGAAACACGTGAATATACCGCAGGAAGGAAGATAATCGACATTGATAAGTCTTCGAGTTGATAATGCCACCCATGATTTTTATCCTTTAAACCTCCCTTCATGTAAAAAATCTAGTAAATTAAATAAAAAATAATTTTTTTCTGGCTTTTTTCAAAATATATGATAATAAGT
>JAOZSB010000445.1 GCA_029939895.1 Desulfobacterales bacterium | reverse complement strand
TCCTTTTTTATCTTTAAAGACAATCTCAAATTCATGCCAAAACAAATCCTCAAATCGTTGAACAAGCCGTTGATTTCCTTTTTGATCAACTTCAACCGTTTTTCCTTCCTGGTTAACAATCACACCTGCCGCACCAATAACTTTTCCTCGCTGATTTTCCAGTTTTACACCGATAACCGCTGGGAATTTAGCCATCCCTAAAAATGCAGGCTTTAACTGCTCCAGGTTATAATCCCAGATGGCCTTGGCAAGTCCTGGTTCAAAGGTTTCCTGGATAATTTTCAACTCCTTAATAACATTCTCCTTTTGATTCCAATACTCCGTTCCCATGTGAATCAAGGTTACCGAGATGGTCAAAAGTATATAGAAGGAAAACACCGCCTTTAAAAGTTGTGTTGAAATCGAATCCTTCATGGAAACTAAGAGTATGTTTTGCATAAGACCTCGATCAAAAAAATGATAAATAAGGGATTAAGGTTAGGTTGTATGACAACCTCTCAGAACCGAGAATATTTCTGATATATTTTGTCTATAAAACCCTCTTTCTCTAGCTGTTTGAGGGAGAGTGAAAATTTTTCATAGGCCTCTTTCCCCTGGGGGGATGCCTTGGAAAATGCCAGATATGATGGATATGTCGGTGCATCCTTATACAGAAAAGCGCGAAGCTTCTTAATGCCGAGGCGTTTTATTTCATATGCCCCTGCGATCCAGCTGTGGACGGCGATTTTACGACGGTTACCAGCTACTTGCAGGAACAACTGTTTCATATCAACGGCATAATATTTTTCTATCGCAGGATCATCATTAAACTCCTTACTGACAAAATAATCTCTAACAACCCCGACCTCTTGATTTCCGATATCCTTGATTCTCTCGATTTTCCCTTTAACATGTTCATTTACAAAAAAAGCAAAAGCAACATAGCGAATCGGAATTTCAGGATATAGAAGAAATGCTTCTCGTTCAGGTTTCTTACCACAATTGAACACCCCAGCGACATCACCATGTCTGACCAAATCTAACGCTCGCCCCCAAGGATAGAGCTTGATCTTCAGCCTCACCCCGGCGACTTTTGCTGCTTTCTTTACAATCTCTATGTCAAGACCTGTTAATTGTCCCTGGTCATCAATAATATTAAACGGTGGATAATTCTCCATCCCCACAAAAATATATTCCTGCTCGGCCTGAATCTCAGTTGAACCGAATACGAGGATGAGAATAAGGCAAAGCATGATCCTCACCATTATTTCGGGTTTTCTGGTTTCCATCTGAGCAATAACCCAATGTTTTGTATTCATGTTGACCTTTTTTTTAATTATGATTGATTTATTTCAAATACATCCCTTTTCGGGATTCCTTAAAATATAAATCATACTTGCCACTGGCTTTGAGGCGTATTAAGCCTTTGTTGAAATTTTTCATTAAAATTTGATTGTGGTTGACTTTTTTCGATAAAAGCAAATGCATGGATTGAGTGTAATGAGATTTGGGGTGATGCGTAATCCGCTGAATCTCTTCCGGTTTAAAATGTAGATTCAAAATGCGATAACCAACATCTAAGTCAGATGTGAATAATTCAATCCGCTTTGTCAGAAGTTTTTTAAAATTATTTTGTTCCAGCGGAACCTTTTCCAGCATGAGTATTCCTGATTTCTCTGCCTCATCAATCGTTTTCCCATTGGAGTATCCTGATACTGCGCCAATCGTCTTCCCTTTTAAATCCTCCAGAGTATTCCAATCAAAAGGATGCTCTTTTAAATAGAAAAATACGCCCTTACTTTCAAAAACCGTGTCACTGTATATAAAATGTTTTGAACGTTCTTCAGTATAAAACCAAACCACCGTACCATCCCAATCACCGTGCAACGCGAAATCATAGGCTCGTTGCCAGGGGAAATATCCGTATTCTACTTTCAAACCTTCTAAAGAAAACGATTCTTTGACAATTCGTGAAACCACTCCTCCGTGTTTCAAATCTTTCGAAAGAAACGGAGGCCATTCCCCATTAGTAAGGCGAATTGTTTCTTCAGCAAAAATATTTGTAGAGAAAACTATCACAGCAGCTATCCCACAAATCCACTTGACTGATTTAATCAATGTTCTTCCTTTCTGATTTTCAAAATTCGATTTTCAAATGGCTTAGATCGAAAAGTCTTGCATGACCAAAAACTAATTTTTGCGGTCAGACTTTAAGCGGCGGATTTTACACGAATCGTTTCTCCACCTCCGGATTTTGATAAGGGGCTGAGTCTACACCATTTCTGGTCTCAAAATCATTTCTTGACAGTGATGGCCTGTCTTCTGGATTCTTCCAAATATTGGTCGTATTTCCCACTTTCTTTGAGCTGTTTTAATCCTTTATTGAATAAAGCTAAGATGCGTTTATTCTTATCGTGTTTTTTAGACAAAATAAGATAATAATTCGATGTCAAAGATGGTTTTGGATGATATGTAATTAAATGAGCTTTCTGTTTAAAATTTTGGTGAATATTACCATATCCGGCTTCAAAACTGTTGATAAATAGCTTAATCCGATTATTCAATAATTTTCTGAAATTTTGTTCATCTGTAGGAACCCGTTGAACATCTAATTTCCCTGATTTTTCACCCTCTTGGAATTTAGGACCATAATCGTAACCTATAGTACCTCCAATAGCGATACCCTTCAAATCGTCAAAGGTATTCCAATCAAACTTGTAACTTTTGAGGTGGAAAAATACATCTTTTTCGATATACATAGGTTCACTGTAATAAAAATATTTTTCTCGTTCTTTAGTCCAGCTATAACATGAAGAACCATCGTAATCACCAAATTTGGCACTATCATAGGCACGTTCCCATGGAAAAAAAGTATACTCGACATTGATTCCCTCTATAGCCAATGACTCAGTAACAATTCTTGAAAAAATTCCTTTATCTTTCAGACTCTCTGAAACAAAAGGATACCAATCACCAGTGGTAAGACGGATTGTTTCTTCTGCAAATCCATTCCCCAAAAATAGCCAACCTACCATACCTAGTGTAATCAATACTTTTTTCATCATAAATATCCCTCAATCTGATAATTTACATAATAAAATTAGTATTTTATGGCTTTGATTGTACAGTCGCCCTGTTTCTTAAATCGAGCATTTATTATTAACAAGTCGACTCCGTTTTAACCAAGAAAAATGTAATGGAGGTGCAACGACTTTTTGCATATTTTGATCAGGCCTACAACACCCATCGTTTTGAAATATGGCGTTTCAAAACTCTTTGATCAGAAACAACCAACCATGTTCGACCCGTCAAACCACGCTTCAAAATAATCGAATTCGACAAATTATAAAGTTCAGTATACCATCTGCTTTGGAATGATATTCAGATAAAATTAATGGGTCAGCTGAGTCCACAATGCTTGCCAGAAGCTACTTTCACCCTTCTGGGAACATATGCAATAGCAACCTTGCAAATTTCATTCTAACATTTAGTCACATCATACTATAATAATTTATTTTTTGCAAAAATTTTATGGCAGGCTCATTAAAAAA
>JAOZSB010000444.1 GCA_029939895.1 Desulfobacterales bacterium | reverse complement strand
ACAGAATATTGAACACTACCAAAAAAAATGGTGACACAGAATATTGAACACTACCTTATCGAAGGCCATAACGGTCATATTTCCTGTGAAAGCATACCAGAACTGGGAACCACTTTCAGGATATATTTCCCGGCAATTGAGACTGAGCAGGCAAAAGCAGTTCCAGATATAGACATCGACCACCAGTTGCTGTATGGGACTGAAAAAATACTCATTGCAGATGATGAAAAAAGCATAGTAAATTTTTTTAAAGCATTGCTTAATAAGCAAGGCTACAAGACACTCACAGCCAATAACGGAGAGTCAACCCTGGAAATATACAAGGCCAGGCACAAAGAAATTGACCTGGTACTGCTTGATTTAGGAATGCCTGGAATGGGCGGCAAGATGTGCCTTGAGAAACTTGTTGAATTTGACAGCGAAGTAAAAGTAATTGTGGTAAGTGGATATTCCGAGGCTGGCTTTATTCGTGAAAGCACAAATGCAGGTGCAAAAGACTATGCAGTAAAGCCAATTAAAGGAAACAAAATTTTAAAAATCATTCGTGATGTTTTGGATAATAATTCTTAAGGCCTTTTTTAAAACCGACATGAAGTTGGCGAGCATATTATTATGAAAAAAAAAATCATTATAATAGACGATGACAAAATAATTCTGGAGGAATACATCCAGCTTCTTTCTCAGCCGGTTCAAGCCGCTGATTCTTCGTCTGTAGCCCTTGAAGCAGCCCTCTATGGAAAGACTGAAAAAAAAGCAACGGACCAATACAGCATAAAAGTGGCCTGTCAGGGTAAAGACGGCCTGGAAATGATACACAACGCAAAGGATAACGGGCGGCCATATGCCCTGGCATTTATTGACGTAAGGATGCCCCCTGGCTGGGACGGGATTAAAACTGCCCGTAAAATTCGTGAAATTGACAGCGAAATAGAGATTGTTCTGGTAACTGCTTACTCAGACAGATCCAGGGAAGAAATTATTGCAACAATCGGCATGCCTGCAAAACTGTTGATCCTGAAAAAGCCCTTTGACCCGGATGAGATAAAACAACTAGCCCTATCCCTGACTAGTAAATGGGAGCTTGAGCAGTCCTTAAAACAAGTTAACCAGAAACTTGAAAAACAGATTGAGGAACGTAAACAGGCCCAGGCAGCCCTTGCTGCAAAAACGCTTTTATTTAACAATATCTTTAGAAGTGTCACAGATACAGCAATAGCAACGGTTGACCTTGATTTTCGCATAAACTCTTACAACCCGATGGCAGAAAAAATATTTGGTTACAGTGCAGAAGAAGTGTTTGGCAAAACCGTGCATGAAATGCACGTTAAAAACAATGTAGCACCAGAACGTTTTGAAAATGCAATAGAGCATGTCCGTCAATACGGAGAATACCGTTATTGTTTGGAACAGGAAACAGGCAACGGGATAAGACACATTGAGTCCTGTGTTTCTGGTATTTTTAACCCAGAGGGTGAGTTAGTCGGTTATTCGCTTTTCAGCCGTGACGTATCCAAACGCAAGCAGGCCGAAGGAAAATTAAAGCACAAAGAAACTCAGCTTCTGCGCTCCCAGAAAATGGAATCCGTTGGAACTCTTGCCGGGGGCATAGCCCACGAATTCAACAATCTTCTTTACATAATATCGGGTATGTCAGAAATTTTAATGCAGGATGCCTTGCCCGAAAGCATGGATTATTTTAACGAAATCGTAAAGGCAACTCAAAGGGGAGCAACCCTAGTTAAACAGCTTATGGCATTCAGTCGCAAGGCTGAAACAAATTTATATACAGTTGATCTAAGTGTTGAAATCAGAATAATAAAAAAGCTGCTTGATCGTATTCTTCCGCCGATGGTTAAAGTCGAGCTTGAGCTTGCCGAGCCTTTACTACCCATGCAGGCAGACCAGGGGCAGATTGAACAGGTGATAATGAATCTATGCTTAAACGCAAAGGATGCAATGCCTGACGGCGGAAGCATTTATATCAAAACTGAAAACAGCATTATTGATGATGCCTTTATTAATCAACATCCAGACATTCCAAAGGGGCTTGACAAGGGCAGTTGCGTAATCCTGTCAGTTGCAGATACTGGCTGCGGAATGGACAAGAAAATCAAAGAACATATTTTTGATCCATTTTTTACAACAAAAGCAGTTGGCCAGGGCACTGGGTTAGGGTTATCGGTTCTTTATGGCATTATAGAAGGCCATAGCGGCCATATCTCCTGCGAAAGCACCTTAGGAAAAGGAACCACCTTCAGGATATATTTCCCGGCCCAGGAAGCAGATAAGGCACAAACAGTTCCAGACAAAGAAATTGACATGAAGTTACAACATGGGAGCGAAACCATACTCATTGTTGATGATGAAGCTGGTGTTGTAGCTTATATTGAAGCATTGCTTAATCGCTATGAATACAGCACAATGTCAGCCAATAACGGAGAGTCAGCCCTTGAAATTTATAAGGCCAGGCACAAGGAAATTGACCTGGTACTGCTTGACTTAGGAATGCCCGGAATGGGTGGTAAGAAATGCCTTGAAAAGCTTGTCGAGTTTGACATCAACGTGAAAGTAGTTGTAATAAGTGGATATTCCGAAGAGGGTTTTATTCGTGAGAGCGCAAGCGCAGGTGCAATAGACTATGCTGTGAAACCGATTAAGGGCAGTAAAATTTTAAAACTCATCCGAGGAGCTTTGGACAAAAGCACCTGATTTGGCCCAAATCAGATAAAACCAGCAGGGATCAGCCGCCCCCCCGATGCTCAAAGGATTACTTGCCTAGCCGCAGGCACAACACAGTCTTTCAATTTTATGTGTATTTTAAAGACATTGCACATAAGCACCCCCAATTTAAAAATTTACCTGAAAAAAAGTTCATTTTTCTGTTGACAAGATGAAAATAAAAAAGGTAAGTATTCTTCTTTGGTCGTGGGCCGTTAACTCAGTCGGTAGAGTATCTGCCTTTTAAGCAGAGAGTCACTGGTTCGAGCCCAGTACGGCCCGCCATAATATGCGTCCCCATCGTCTAGCCTGGCCCAGGACACCGGCCTTTCACGCCGGCGACAGGGGTTCAAATCCCCTTGGGGACGCCATATAAAAGATTCAAGGGTTTACGAGAAATCGTAAGCCCTTTTTTCTTTCCAAGAATTGACTTACCCCACACTATACCCCACAAGGTTGATGGTTTTAGGCATTTTTTCAGTCAAGGGGGAGTGCATAAAATCATTATTGCTCTTTTAGGGAAATAAAATATTACTCAGGATTCAAAGCCAAAAGCTATGGGATGAAGTTGATAGCATTTTAAACAACGCAGACCGTTAAAAACAAAGCCCTTAGAAGCTATTTAAGCCACTTTAATTTTAAATCAACACACAAGCATACAGGATTTAAGGCCATTTCAACAGGAGTAGTGGAAGCGAAGCTGTCACCAAGTGCAAGGTAGCCCATAGCTGGGTGATTTCTTGAATTTTATCAGAACAATTTTAGCAAGAAAAAATCCGGTAGTGTTCAATATTCTGTGTCACCATTTTTTTTTGTTTCACCAACCAATTTA
>JAOZSB010000443.1 GCA_029939895.1 Desulfobacterales bacterium | reverse complement strand
TCCTGCTTTGTCCTTATTGACTCTAAAACGAATCGCTGTTTTTGATATATCAATTATCGAATAATTTTGACCATCAAGGGTCACTGAATTATTATTATCTCTGTATTCGTACCGGGGAGTTGTTCTTTTCTCTGATGTGTTTTTCTGGCTGGTCACGAATTCGGTTTGATCCTGTTTAATAATTACTGAAAGCAAGGCAGCAGATTCTTTTTTGAGAAGGATGACAAACTCCTGCCCCTTAACCCGCTTTATCTCACCCGTGAAAACAAAGGGTTGTCTGTTTTTGAATTTTAACTCACCTTTTGTTGGAAGGGATTCTTGTTCCAGCTTAAAACGAACTGAATCTTCAGATATGTCCAATACCTCATAGGTTTTTCCATTCATATCAAACAATGCTTTGCGGCTGTCCTTGCATAATACCCTGAGAGATACTCTGTTTTCATTAGTTTTATTTTGCTTTTGATCCACCCATTCCCCCTGCCGCTACATTGCTGTTATTATCTGGCCAATCAACTATAGGTAAAAAAAACAATCTCATCAATCCTGTAATTATTATACTAATTGATTATTTGAGTCAAGTATTAATACATTTAAAAATTGGCGGGGCTGGGCGTGATGCTTTTGTGTGATGAAACAACTTTATATTTAATCAAATTACAGGATAAGTAATAATTCGCTTTATTTATGCCAAACATCCTGGGGCGTGACGACAAATCCGTCCGTCGCAGGTTCGAATCTCTCCGGGCGCACCAGTAATATTATAGTAATAATCAGCGCATTAAAAACCCTTCAAAAGCACAATTTGACAGGTTATTTTAATCCTTATGTGGATATTTGTGAGACTTTTCGCAAAGTCTTTCAAAGGTCTCAATTGCAGCACGATCAGAAACACCAAAAGGGCCGTGGAAAATTTGCATCATGACCCTTGTGCAAAAGCTAAAATTTTATCATAATCAAAATTATTTGCCATATCTGCCAAAATTTCGGATAGCTCAGTATTATGAACCCGAATATCCTTAATCACCTGCTCAATCATGGCTGCATCGCTTAATTCAGTTGCTTCTATAAGCGTGGATATCATCTCCGCCGGCAATTCAGCCATTGCCTCAGAAACCAGATTGTCAATACCTTGATGAACCCCTTGTGGATTGCTACTCAAATCTTCTTCTCCATAAGCATATTTGACACCAAGATGTTTTTTCATCATCTCAAATATCTCTGCTTCACGGAATGGCTTACGTACAAAATCGTTGCCGCCATGCTCTAACACCTTAAGCCGATCTTCTTCAAAGGCACTGGCAGTAAGGGCTATGACTACTGTCTCCCGGCCTTTTGATGATGCTTTAATTTGCCTGGTCGCCTCAAAACCATCCATTACCGGCATACGCATATCCATCCATATGAGATGGGGCTGCCACTGTTCCCAAATTTCAATGGCTTCCTGGCCATTAACTGCATCCTGAACCTCAAATCCCACAACCTGCAAAAGCTTGACCAGCAGGTTACGGCTGTTTTCATTATCTTCCACAACAAGCAGACGGAAAACCGATTGTCCTGGTTTGATGCCTGTTACTCTGCGTGTTAACTGGAATGGTTTTTTGTCTGCGGTGTCTGCAAGTTCTATCGGGATCGTAAAGGTGAATCTTGTTTCTCCGCCAATCTCACTTTGCACCTCAAGCGTGCCACCCATCATCTTGACAAACCTTTGGCTGATTGGCAGTCCTAAGCCCGTACCCTTTTGGGACGGATGCAGTTTGCCTGCCTGGGAAAAGGCATCAAATATAATACCCTGTTCTTCAGGCGCAATGCCATCTCCAGAGTCAATTACTTCAAAGTGCAGGGACGGTACTCCTGTTTGAATTTCTTTGTTTTTCTCACTGTACTTGACGTGAAGGGCCACCCTTCCTTTGTCAGTAAATTTCATTGAATTATCAAGCAGGTTAATAAGTATCTGGCGAAGCTTGCTTTGGTCTGTACGAATAACCTGGGGCACATTGGGGCTGCATATGAAATCCAGGGCCAGCCCTTTCTGGCGGGCACGTAAATGAAACATTTCCTTCAGGCTAAGAAGGAATTGTTGCAGGGCAAAATTTTCAGGATTCACTATAATGCGGCCAGCTTCAATTTTGGATAATTCCAGCACATCATTTATCAGGGAAAGCAAATGTTCTCCATTCCGGCCAATAGTTTCAAGATCGCCCTGCTGTTCTGTTGAAAGATTCGGGGCGCGAGACAGGAGTTCAGAAAAACCGAGGATGGCATTCAAGGGTGTTCGCAGTTCATGGCTCATGTTTGCCAAAAACGCACTTTTGGCCTGATTCGCCTTTTCAGCAGCTTTTTCAGCACGTTTACGCTCAGTAATTTCTTTCTTCAGCCGGCCATTCCAATAAAGAACAATTGCAATCATGACCAAGGCTCCGGCAATAATGCGCCAGATGAGTGAATAGTCTGCTTCGTGCTGGAAGGTGACACTGGTCCATCTGCTGTTTATGGCATTTCTCTCCTGTGGAGAAATGGCAGCCAGGGCCTTGCCGAGTATTTTCAACAAGATAATGTTATCTTTTTTGACCCCCATGGAGATATTAAAGGAGTAAGGTGTCTTACCTGAAACCTTCAGGTCGGAAAGCCCCTCCCTGCTCATGACGTGGCTAACCGTGGCCAGACTGCCGACAAAGGCGAAGGCTTTTCCTGTGGAAACTGTCATAAGGCCTTCCTTCACATTCTGCACAGGCAGCAACGACAGGTCTGGATCATTTGCCATCAACAGGTCATGGGATGCATACCCGTCAACCACTGCAATAGTTTTTCCTTTCATGTCCGACATGCTGCCGATGTAGGGCACTTCTTTGCCCGTCAGTATGACGATAGGGAAAGTGAGGTACGAGTCTGTAAAATCCAACCACTTCCGCCTCTGGGAAGTTGGAGATATGGCAGAGAGAAAATCCAGTTCACCGCTTTCAACAGCCCCCATCATCTCTTTCCAGGGTCTTGGCCGGCTTGGCTCAAGTCTAACACCGAGCAGTTCACTCATTATTTTCAAATAATCAGCAGCTATTCCGTTCATCCCAAGTTCCTTGTCGGAATACTCCACAGGCGGCCAGTCCACATCAAAGGCTACCCGTAGAACCCGATGTTCCTTGAGGAATGACTTTTCATTCATGGTCAGCTGAACCCTCTCGATCTCTCTTATCTCATCAGTGATCCACTTATGACTGAGATCAACGCGTTCTTTTTCGGTAATGGCACCCATGGCCTTATCAAATATGGTGGCGAGTATTGGCCAGTCACTGCGTACCCCAATAAACTGCTCAAATGACCTGAGGGCCTTTTCTTCAGGGTCAAGAACCAGCTTCAGGCTGGAGAAAAAGAATCTGTTAATCAGGAACTGCTCAACCGCAATAACTCCCAGGGTTGCATCTGCATCGCCGTTTGCTACGACCCTGAGGGATTCGGTTGTGTCTTTCACAGGCATTATATTAATTTCAGGATGATTTTTTTTAAGATAAGTCTCATAAAAAAAACCCTTTTCGACTGCCACTGTTTTTCCGTAAAGGTC
>JAOZSB010000099.1 GCA_029939895.1 Desulfobacterales bacterium | reverse complement strand
CAATTTTTATTTTTTATTTACCATAGCATATTAGAATAAAAATTTTTACTAATAATTTATAAAAAATATAATATTAATGGAATTTTGCGCTATTCCTGCACCTAAAGAAGGTCAGACCGCACAGGAGCTTTGGTGGGCGGGAACTTTGCGTGGGGCAGCACCCTTTAAACAATTTGCGGGAACCACCGTAAATGGAGTGGTTCCCGCAGATTTTATTTCGTAAAAAAGTATTTATATTTTTTTTATTTACAAATTAAAAGATATAACACGTACTAAAAATTAACCGGCTTAAGCTCAACCCGTCTGTTTAAAGCACGTCCTGTTTCTGTATCATTGGTGGCAATAGGCATGGTCAGGCCATATCCTATAGCGGTCAGGCGATTTTGATCCACGCCTTTGCTTATAAAATATTCCATCACAGCGTTGGCCCGTTTTACTGCAAGGCCAATATTGTACTCCGGGGTTCCGACATTATCGGTATGCCCGTGGAACTCAATTTTCAGGTTGGGATTCTCATTGAGCGTTGCCACAGCCGCATCAAGCTCTGTGTATGAGCTGGGATTGATGTCCCATTTGTTGGTCTCAAAAAGCGTATTTGAAATCATCCAGCAGCCATTGGCATCAACCTTTGCGCCCTTTGGAGTATTTATGCATTTGTCAACTGCATCAACAACACCGTCACCATCTGCATCAAGCGCAGTTCCTGCGGTTGTCGGTGCAGTACCTGCTGTTGCCTGTGTCTGGGCGGCAGTTGCCTGGGTTCCCATGACATCATCGCCCTTGCTGGTATTAAAAAAGACCTTCCTTACATAATCTGCCATCTCGTTTTTACCAGAGATGTCCCCGGCATTTACAGCAAAACCGCATGCTCCAATATCTGCTATGCCTTTCATCAAAGCCTTGCCGCCAGCGTCATTGCCAACAAGTATCGTATAGATGCAAAGCCTGTCGCCATATTTGGCTTTCAGTTTTTTTGCCGAAACAAGCGGGGCCTTGGCTGGCTTTAAACCATCGCTTATAACAATAAGTGCAACCTTGCCCTTGGTGCTGGCAAGATCATCCACGCAACCGCTAAGTGCCCTGTCAAGAGGCGTTGTACCCCTTGGGGCTGTTGCAGTTTTTATGGCTGAATCAAGCGCGCTTTCCTGATATTCCGTCATTCCGTATATGAGCTTGCTTTTTTTTCTGAATGGACACATGCTCTCACCAAAGGTTCTCATGCCGCCCACAATGGCGATATCTGGTATGGTTTTGTTGAGCGCATCTGTAACCTGGTTTGCAATCATTATTTTTTTGCTGCCGTTGTACTCCTTACCCATCGAGCTTGATGAGTCGTAAACCACCAAAAAGTTGTCCACAGCCTTGACGCACTGTCCTGACTGGACCTCAGGATTCAGGTCAACAGCATCAAAGGGCGGTATCGTTGAAGTGGCTCCCATTTTTCCTGCACAACCGGTCAGGCCGGAAACAAGCATGGCTATAAGCACAAATAAAAATAGTTTTTTTGTCATTTTTTCTCTCCCCCATATTAATTTGTTTTGCCGAAAACAGCCGCAGTCTAACAGGCACTGCGCCCTGTTAATCTTCGACCATAACGTCTTAAAAGTTACTTACTAATGTATTGATACTTTAGTTATATCAAACATTTTTTGAAAAAAATCGCAAGAAAAATCAACATATTTTTTACCTCCATGTAATTTTACCGGGTATTTGCAATGTTTTTTTTGCGTATCAACCAATCCAAACAGATATTTACCAGAATCAGCAAGGCAGGAAACAGCAAATGCTTTTTGACTGCATTTAGCCCCAAAGCTTTTCAAAACGCTAAAAAACCCGACAGACACCACTGCACCTTTTAGTTGTCCATTGCTAAAAGCTCATCCAGGCGCAGTCGATTAAATCAAGGCCAAGGTGAATCAGCAAACCAGCACCAATAACCCGTGTTCTGGCAGAAAACATCATCAAAACATAAATCACTGCCGCAGGATAAGAATGCAGGGGATGAAACCCGATACTGCACCGGTTTGGGTCGTAAATTGGATCTGCAAGAAGATGATCCAGATCAATCACCATTGTTGCCACCATGACCATCCATGTGTTCAGCCATTTATCCCTGTACTTCATACGGGCAACAACACCAGGAACAGCAAAGTGCAGCACTATGTGAACAATTGATCGGAACATGATTTAAGTATAACGGGGATTAGAAGTTTTGTCCATCAGCAGAAAAAAACCCGGGAGAAATAAATTAGTTTTGCCTGAGCATATCGCAAACCCAGATTACTTTTTCGATTGAGGAGTCAATCTCCGGCAGGGTTGATGAGCGGCCAAGGCTGAACCGGATGGTTCCCTTTGCCCAGTCCTGGGGGACGTTCATGGCGGTCAGTACGTGAGAGACCTCTATGGTTCCTGCGTGGCAGGCAGCTCCTGCTGATGCTGCAACGTGAAGCCCTATTCCTTCAAGGATTTTGTTGGCTTCCAGGTTGTAAAAAGAGATGCTCAGCGTGTTGGGGAGGCGTTTTCCATGGTGGGCATTAACCTGTGCTTCCTTGATTTCTGAAAGCAGCCTGTCCTCCATGTGGTTGCGAAGTACTTTTAAGGTCTTGGATTCCCGCTCCATTTCCAGGGCGGCAATCTCGCAGGCCTTGCCCAGTGCGGCTATGCCGGCAACATTTTCCGTACCGCCACGCAGGCCTGTTTCCTGTCCCGCACCATCAACAAAATTTTTGATCTCAACACCTTTTTTGATAAACAGCGCACCCACGCCCTTTGGAGCATAAATTTTATGCCCGGCTATTGTCACAAGGTCAGCACCAAGTTCATGGGGCCTTACCGGGATTTTCCCCAGGGTCTGCGCTGCATCCACATGCAGAAGGATGCCATGCTTTTTTGTGATTTCTGAAATCTCTTCTATGGGCTGGATTGCCCCGGTTTCGTTATTTGCATGCATAACCGAAATCAGTGCTGTTTCCGGGCGCACGGCTTCTGTCAGTGCTTCCACATCAACAATGCCGTTTTTCATCACAGGAGCATAAAACGCTTCCGCTCCCCGTTGTTCAAGCCGCCTGAAAACATTGAGCACCGAGGGATGCTCAATCTGTGTGGTTATAATATGCCTGCCCCTTTGATTGGGAGCATCAAAGGCACCTGTTATTGCGTGGTTGTTTGATTCTGTTCCACCGCTGGTGAACACGATTTCATCAACGGATGCATCCATCAGTGATGCAACCTGTTTCCGGGCATTATCAACAGCTTCCTTTGGTATGAGTCCATAGAAGTGCGAGCTTGAAGGGTTGCCGAACTCTGATTCATAAAATTCACGCATGACCGTGAAAACCCGCGGGTCTATCGGTGTGGTTCCGTTGTAGTCAAGATAGATTGGTTTTTTCATATTATATAATGCATGCTGTAAAAAGCAGTTGTTCTATTTCTTTTTAATCAGGTTGCCCAGGCCCTCTTCAAGAATATCCAGGCCGGTCTTTGCAATCGCTTTGGTTGTGTCGTGAATCCGGTCGCCAGCACTCAGGCCGTCCTCAACCAGATCAAGACCTGTCTGGGCCATTGCCTTGGTCGTACCCTGAAGAACATCGGCAGAAGGAATAGCTTTTACGCCTTCGAGTATTCCCTGCTTGACTCTGGATTCAATCACAGAGCCTATCTCTTCCCTGTGCTTTTCAATCTCTTCATCAATACCGTCCATCACACCCTGCTTGACCTTTGACTGCACCTCATCCCCGGCTGGCCCGACAATCGCCATAATCTCCTTTTTGATAACAGTAACAAAAAGAACATACACGGCAATAAAGGAAAAAACACTGGCAAGCAAAGCCGTAAAAAGAATTTGAATCCACATTTTAAGGGTCTCCTTCTTTAATTTATGAAAAGCATTTGTTAAGCAGGCTTTTACTTCTTTTTTATATAAATGGCCCGTTGAATCACAGGATCAGTATTGCAGCAAAACCATACACTATTACCATTTTTTAACTACCGGCGGCTTATAGCTGTTCATGGCTTCGAGAAGCCGGGCCTCGCTGCTTTCGCAAATAAGCATGTCCCGGTGCGCCTTTACCACAAACTGTTGAGCAACCATGTTATCCATGAAGTCGAGAAGCTTGTCAAAATAGCCGTTTATATTCAAAAGTCCGCAGGGCTTATCGTGTATAGAAAGTTGCGCCCAGGTCAGAACCTCAAACATTTCCTCAAGGGTTCCAAGCCCGCCTGGCAGGGATATAAAACCATCGGAAAGCTCCGCCATGAGAGCTTTTCTTTCGTGCATTGTCGCCACCACCCGAAGATCCGTAAGGTTGGTGTGACTTACATTCAGCTTTGCTATAGACTCTGGAATAACCCCGGTAACACTGCCGCCATTTGCAAGCGCAGAATCCGCCAGGCAACCCATTACTCCAATATTTGCTCCACCATAAACCAGGCCGACTTTTTTCTCTGCAAGCAAAGCCCCAAGCCTGGAAGCAGCCTGGGTATAAGCAGAACCCAGACCAGAATTTGAACCACAAAAAACACAAACATTATTCATCAAATTTATCAGCTTTCACAGGCCCGTCAGCAACATCGGCTCCGCCAAGGCCGTGTTCCTTCATCTTATTGTGAGCCTCTTCCATTATGCTGTCAACAGGATGTGTGTATTCTTCAGACAGGTAATCTTCTTTGCTGATGGGCATGAGATCAAAGGGCCTGATGTCCATTTCAGGAATACCCTTCTTCACGATTGTGTCGGAGACTTTTCGCAGCTCTTTTTCCTGACTTTCATCTATGGTGCCGTTCTGAAAATCGACTTTTACACTGTATGCTTCCTTGTCTCTGGCAAACATAAATATAAAACCGATCCCTTCGGGATACCAGTTGATTATTTTTTTCTCAGGAACCATCATTTTTAATTCTTACCATCCTCTTCAAATACTTTTATATAGTTAATAAGGCTTTCACGTTTAGCCTCGGTCATTTCGTCAAAATTAATCGCTATGGTGTATGCTTCGCCACAGGGTGAATCATCTTCGATTGCTACACCATCGGATCGAAGTACTACTCCCCTGATATCAAAATACTCATTATTAAAATAGAAAGTTGCTTTAATTCTTTTTGCTTCCGGCACAAAATCCTCAACACAGCACTTGGCTCCCGCCAGGCTTATATCAATTGTTTCCCCGACGATATCCTTATGTATTTCCAGGTTGATCTTCATCGTGTGTCGCTGAAATATTCTTTGTTCATCCTGTGCCAGCATAGCAGTTGCCTCCGTAAGATGTTAATTATAAGCAATATTGCTCAACATTTTAATAAATAACGATCAAAATAAAAACCAAAGAACAATACCAGCAAATAAAACCGATTGCAAATTAAATCTTTAAAAATAGCTGTCTATGGTTACTATTGAGAGCATATCAATTATTGAATGGTTGTCATCCCTTGACAACTCCATGGGAAATCCCGGGGTTTTTTTACTTTTTTAATAATCAAACCAGCAGGATGAGGTGATGCAAGAGGAAGTAGTTCTTATACACAAAGCTCAAGTCGCAGTACCCGGCTTTACTTCATTTTGGTTTAACTTTACTTCAGCTTACCTCCATGTCCAGAGCATATTGTCACAGGCCCTTGTTTTAAAGCCCTTTGACTCCATGTAAGCCTTCAGGGATTCCATGTCCTGGCCCTTTTCGGTTCCCCTGTGAACCTCAATGGCGGCCTGGTCAATTTTATTCAGGGTATCATCCGGGCATGAATAGAGTATTTCATATTCTGCGCCTTCGCAGTCTATTTTTATGAGATCACATTTTTCAATTCCCATTTTTTCAAACAGGCCGGTAATGTCGATGCTTGGGACCTCTATCCGCCCGTCCTGTCCATCATTGCGCTCTATGATGCTTGCCGATGTTGTGAAGGAGTCTTCTGGGTCGTAGGCAAGCGTAATAAAACCAGTGGAGCCTGAAACAGCTTCGTTAAAAACAGTAATATCAGCATCCGGGTTAACGTCTTTGTTTCTTTTAAGCTGGGCAAAATTTGAAGGGATTGGTTCATAGGCCAGAACCCTTGCACCCTTAAAAACAGAGGCAGCAAAAATTGTAAAAAATCCAGCATTTGCCCCTATATCCACGATTATGGGGTTTTCCTGCAATTCATTTTCCAGGCCGGTTAAATAGGCATCCTCCATAAATATTTCCTTAAACTCGTGTTTAAGCCTTCGGGGAACCTCTACAACAAGCCCGCTGCGGGTTTTAAACACCATGGGATCTGCCTTTGAAGCTCCCATCTTGACTGCAATGTGCAGCCACCAGTTGGATAAATTCTTGATCAAACGATAATAGCGCATACAAAAATAGCCCTTAATTATATTGTTTTAACAGCACAGCCATCACACCATATTACTTGCCATCTTGTCAATGGTATGATATTTAATAATATTTAAAGTATGATTAGACTTGATTTTTATTTTTGTTAAGCCTATTGAAATGAAGCAGGGCAATAAAAAAGTATTATCATTTACATCAAATATCATAAAAACAGATCGGAAAACTTAGAAAATGGCAGATAAATCACTATATATATTAGGGATATCATGCTTCTACCATGACAGCGCAGCCTGTCTTATCAAGGACGGCTTTGTGGTGGCGGCAGCCCAGGAGGAAAGGTTTACAAGGCGAAAACACGATCCACGATTCCCGACAAATGCCGTGAATTACTGCTTTGACGAAGCAGGAATAGCCATTGAGGACATCGACCACCTTGTATTCTATGACAAGCCGTTTTTGACCTTTGAAAGACTTCTCATGAGCTATCTGACCTGTGCCCCACGGGGTCTTATGTCGTGGCTTGAGGCCATGCCCCTGTGGCTGCGTCAAAAGCTCCACGTACCCAGGTTTATTGAAGATGAGATAGGCTATGATGAAGAAGTCCTGTTTACAGAACATCACGAAGCACACGCAGCCTCTGCCTTTTACCCGTCACCCTTTGAGGAAGCAGCAATACTCACCGTTGACGGTGTTGGTGAATGGGCCACGGCAAGCTATGGATTTGGCAGGGGAAACGAGCTGACGCTCCTCAAGGAAATGCAGTTCCCCCACTCCATTGGGCTTCTTTACAGCGCCTTCACATACTTCACCGGATTCAAGGTAAATTCCGGGGAATACAAGCTAATGGGACTTGCTCCCTATGGAGAGCCTAAATACGCAGACTTGATCCTTGAGCACCTGATTGATCTTAAAGAGGATGGTTCCCTGCGGATGAACATGAAGTATTTTGACTTTCTGGGCGGCATGAGAATGACAAACAAAAAGTTTGCCAGACTTTTTGGCGGGCCGGAAAGAAAGCCGGAAACCGATATTACACAACGTGAAATGGATATTGCTGCAAGTATCCAGGTTGTGACAGAAGATGTTGTTTTGCGGATGGCAAAGCATGTACACCAGGAAACAGGCATGAAATACCTCTGCCTGGCTGGTGGCGTTGCCCTTAACTGCGTTGCAAACGGCAGGATTTTGCGTGAAAGCCCCTTTGAAGACATCTGGATTCAGCCGGCTGCTGGTGATGCTGGCGGAGCCATAGGCAGCGCACTTTCAGTGTGGCACCGTTATCTGGATAAGCCAAGAACAGCACTCAAAGTCAAGGACGACCAGCGCGGCTCATACCTTGGCCCTGCTTATTCCAATGAATATATTACAAAATTTCTTGATGAAAATTCATACCCCTACGTTGCCATGACCGATGAAAACAGGGGCCGGACAATTGCAACCCAGATCGCAGACGGCAAAATTGTCGGACACCTTCAGGGCAGGATGGAATACGGCCCAAGGGCTTTGGGCGGCAGGAGCATCCTGGGTGATCCCCGCAGCGACGAGACCCAGACGGTAATGAATTTAAAGATCAAATACAGAGAATCTTTCAGGCCCTTTGCACCAACAGTGCTGGAGGACAAGGCTTCGGAATACTTTGACCTGGACAGACCAAGCCCATACATGCTCCTGGTCACAAATGTAAAAAAAGAACGGTGCCTGGAACTCCCGGAATATGACGGAAATGATCTGCTGGGGCGGCTGAAATTAAAGCGGAGCGACATCCCGGCAATTACGCATCTTGATTATTCAGCCCGGGTTCAGACCGTGAACCGTGACGTAAACCCAAAGTACTACGATGTTATCCAGGAATTTGAAAACCTGACAGGATGCGCCGTAGTAGTAAACACAAGCTTTAACGTTCGTGGAGAGCCGATTGTTTGTACGCCGGAGGATGCATACAAGTGCTTCATGCGGACAGAAATGGATGTACTGGTTTTGGAAGACATCATCCTTTTCAAAGACAAACAGCCGGAATGGACCGAAGGCAAGGAGTGGAAAAATGACCTCATCCTCGACTGATCCAAAGGAAATTAGAAAATTCGGAGCAGTAGCCTTGATTTTTTTCGGGCTGCTTGCATCGGTTGGTTTTTATAAGGATAAAACCTTTATCACATGTTTTTTCGGAACCCTGGCATCCCTGGGCCTTGGCTTTTTGATTATACCCGTGGTGCTTGCGCCAGTATACCGTGGTTGGCTCAAGATTGCCCATTTCATAGGAAAAACAATAACCACCCTGACCCTTGTGCTTGCATATTATCTGGTTATTACACCCTCTGCGCTGATAAAAAGAATTTTTGGCGGCGCACCATTAGCGCTAAAACCAGACAAAGACGCAGACACATACTGGGTTACACGAGATGAACCAGCACAGCCAAAGGAAAGATTTGGTAATAGATTTTAGTTTTTTTTATTAACTTCAGCATAATAAACAATAAAAATCAACCGTGTACATTGCGGCAAAATAAGAGGAAAATATAATGGCTAAAAACGAACCTATTATTAAAGAATTCTGGGCTTTCCTGAAGGTAAGAAAACGCTACTGGCTACTGCCTATCGTGCTTATGCTTGGGATGTTGAGTGCATTGATAGTTTTTACAGAAACCAGCGCTGTGGCACCATTTATCTACGCATTGTTTTAGGTCATGACGAAAAACAAGGCCAAATGGTCTTTAAAGCTGCTTCTTGACCTTGGAATGGCTCTATATATAATTCTTATACCCGTTATAATAATTACCGGCGGGTTTAAGACGAAAGTCCTTGGTGTGCCTGTTCGGGCGC
This sequence comes from Desulfobacterales bacterium, assembly GCA_029939895.1. GTDB lineage: Bacteria > Desulfobacterota > Desulfobacteria > Desulfobacterales > JAOZSB01 > JAOZSB01. The sequence continues at coordinate 4,182 of JAOZSB010000099.1, read as the reverse complement.
ATCATCTGGATGATCCGGTATCCATACTCTGCGGGCTGTTATTTCTGCGCCTTTTAATCACCCTGGAATTTAAGAATTTTCTTTTAGTTATCTTTTCAATTCTGCTGTCCATGGGAAGCGTGGAGATTTTTCTGCGTATGTGGAACCCGCCCCTTGCAAGGCCTGGGATGGTAAAGCTCCACAGGCTCGACAGCACCCTGGGCTGGGGGCTTGTGCCTGACTCCAACGGTGTTGGCAGGCTGGGAGAAAAATATTACATCAACAACCAGGGACAGCGAGACATTGAAAACCGGCCTGACCTCATCGCCGGCACAGATAAAAGAGTTAATAAGATTTGCGCAATTGGCGATTCCTTCACCTTTGGGCTTGGAGTTAATGCTGAGGACTCATATGTTTTCAAGCTTGAAGAAATTTTAAACAAAAAAAAATGCGCAGCAACGATTCAAAATTTTGGTGTGAGTGCCTATCATTTGTGGCAATACACCGAGGTTCTCAAAGAAAAGGCCCTCAAGGAAAAACCAGACCTTGTGCTTTTTGGAATATATATGGACGATATTGTTCAGCCCGTACATCCCAATGAGACCGGGGAAAAGATGATAAACCCCTTTAAGGACTGGAAAGGGGACACACCTTTTTCCGGCAAAATGAACTCCATACGCCTTGTTAATTTTATCCGCAATATCAATTCACTATTTGAAGCCAGATACCGCTACAAACGAGGGGTTAACTACCTCAAGGGGATTGATGAGCGTAAAAAAGAACTTGGGCCGGAAAACCCGGACCACCTGTACCACCGGATCATGTATGGAAAATACGACCCGGAAAAATACATACTTTTTGAAAAAAAGATGAAAGAAATTTCCGAAATTGCACAGGCAGCCGATGTTAAGGCCCTTGCCATACTAATCCCGGATGCTGCCCAGCTTTTTAACAAGGATGCACAGGCATTTAACCTGTTTGTAAAAAACACCTGCGAAAAAGCAGGACTCGAATATCTGGACACAACCCCTTTCTTTGAAAAGGCCGGAGACCCAAAACAGCTCTACCTTTTTCCAATCGATGCCCACACAAGCAGCGAAGGCCACCGGGTTATTGCAAAAGCTGTTGCTAAAAAAATTATGCAGGAAAAACTGCTGGCCAATTAAAATTGAATCAAATACATTTTAGCCTGATTAACGTGGTGATATTTCGTTTGCTGTTTGAGAGTACTCTATAGCTGAGCGGCTTTTCACTTCCTGGTCTGAAATTGATTTTTGGTCTACCTCAATATCCCTGTAAACCGCCTTCTTTATTAACACATTTAAACTCTATGGGTTCCCATATTAACGCTGACGATACTTACACTTATGTAACTGGGTTTTACATCTCGCCCCTTCAGGGCTGGATTGATTTAAAAGGAACATGTTTTTGATAAACGCTATAAAACTTATTTGTTGAAATAAACAATACAGTTCTCTGGAATCCTGCCTTGTTATCCTGTTTTTTTTGCTGCACAATCGCCCTTTATTTTTCAGCAACCAAATCAATATTTTTTATAAGCTTTTAATTTTTTCCCGTTTTCCATTTCTAATGATTCAACATTACACAATGTTTTCACTCAGGCTGCAATCAATTTTTAGCACCCTGCTCAAAGATTATTCATCAATCACCTGTGGCTGTTTGCATCACGCACACCCAATGTGAAGTTTATAAGTTGGAAATGCAGGTGGCAGATTAGTTGCAGAAGGAATTTTAACATAAATTAAGGTAAAACCGTTTTTCCTCAGGTCTTTTAATAGCAATAAAGAAAAAGAGCTTGAAAGTAGACTTGACTCTCTAGTCTATTTTACATATTTAAAGTGTTTCTTTTTTGGGAAAAAGCCCATCAATCAAGAGTTGACGGCAATGATTACAAAATAAACACAGCTATTGCTCAAATCCGATTGAAAACATTTGATTTTTTATGGGACACAACATCAAAAAACAAACCTTTATGGAGGAAATACAATGCCAGAAGCAATTTCAGCAAATGATACAGATTTGCAAAACAATTTCTCACCTCAGGAAATAATAAATTATGATAATAGTCGTCAAGAGTACCCAACAGCTTTGATGTATATTGGTAATGGTGCATATCGTTCCATAACGCTTAAAGAAGAGATCGACCTTCAAAACAATTTCTCTGCAAAAGAAATATTTACCACTCAGCTTCTTGATAAATCCACAGGTAACTTGAAATTTTTAGCAGAAAACATTGGCAACGGCGCACTCATCATTAGCTCTGAGGCCCATATCTCCCCCAGCATCATACAAAGCATAATCCAGGACATTGCATCCCATTCTTCCGATGGTGCTGTTGGGTTCACAATGGGTAATGTTCCAGGAGCCGATGTCAACAACTTCAACTATGCTACGCCCAGACTGCATCTACCTGAAAGAAAGAACAACTTTTCCATGTCGTTTACTTTTGATCAGGTTGTTATCTACTATTCCATGGATTTTTAAACAGCAACGTCCTGTTTAAGTTCTCAGGACATCATTCAATATGCTGTAATTTTTCAACAATTTTCAATAAAATCGATTTGAACTTGCCTGGGGTTTCACCCCAGGCTATTATATTTTGCCCCATAGGTGCTGTGTCGATTTAATCTGTATCGACCATAATAATATCCTATTCAATTCTCTCCCATGGTAAAGAATGATAGAGTGCTTCAATGGTTGAGTATACTTCTTCAAAAGTCGGTAAATCCCCTGATATTTCGTTTGCTATTTAAGGGTACTCTCTGGCTGAGCGTTTTTTCACTTCTGGGTCTGAAATTGTTTTTTGGCTTACATCAATGTTCCTGCTAACAGCTTTCTTTATAAGCACATCTAATATGTCCTTCTTTTCCAGTAGGCTAAAATCTCCTTGTTGAAATAAACAATACAGATCATAGGAATCCTGCCTTCTTATTCGCTTTCTATTTTTTTGCTGCACAATCGCCCTATATTTTTCGTCAACATCTTCAGCAAAGACCTACCCAGATAAAAAAAACATATGTAGACTTAAACAGGTGCGTTTCAGGGTAGTAGCAGGCCTTAACCCGGCCTGGTTCCGTGCTTGCGCTGAATACAGCATCAACCTTGCCTATGGTCGCATATGAGATGGCGCGCTTCCAGGGATAGGGCGTTATATTGAACCCCTTGCCCATTCTATTGAGCACAGCGGATACTGTTTCAGTGGCAAAACCGGCCAGGCTGCCGTCCTTTATAAACTCATAGGGGGGCCAGTCTGAATCGCAGGCAACCTCCAGCTTTTTTTCATACCCCCACACAAATGAAGCTTGCAGGACAGCTATAAACAAAAATAAAAAAAACCTTCTGCAGGGCAACATTGCTTCCCCCTATATTTGCAATTATTTCACCCAGAACCTTCACTCAGGGACAGTGTGCTTTATACAAAATAATAGCTAAATTTAGATTAAAAACACAGATAGCACTATTTATATTTCGCATCAACCTATTTTTTCAATAATATTTCCTGGAAACCCAACTGTTTTTTTCTTTAAACATGCAAACAGACCAATTCTATGCCAAAAACCCGTTATTGATAGTAAATTGAATAATGCAAGTTTTTTTAAAATTGATTCCCAAAAGAAGACTTTTTGCAACGGTTTTGTACTTAACTCGAATCATCAGGCATGGCTTTTTACGATACCCGTATTGAAATATTTACAAAGAATTAACAGGGCTAGTGAAACTGACTTGACATACAAAAAAACGGGTGTTAGTGTCCAATCCGTGTCGGGGCGTAGCGCAGTCTGGTAGCGCACTTGGATGGGGTCCAAGGGGTCGGAAGTTCAAATCTTCTCGCCCCGACCAAAAAATTTCAAACAATAAGAGCGGGTTAGCCTTGGGGCTGATTCGCTCTTTTTTTTTCTTCTCCCATTGAAATTTTCTTTGGATCATCATAAACCCATAGCCTGGCTTTCCATGATCTTATTAATTCTAATATTCATACCGCAATACAAATTCAGCAGAAATATGTTGCAGGGAGCTTGCCCCATAACCGGGGCCTGGGCCTACCCCATCGCCCGGAGCCTGAGCTTGTCGAAGGCGTTATTCCCGCAGTTCAACATGATCCCCCTTCGACAGGCTCAGGGAGCGGGGTTGCGGAGTTAGTGGAGTTGGTGAATCTGGTGCTAAGCTTGCATCATAACCGTA
>JAOZSB010000442.1 GCA_029939895.1 Desulfobacterales bacterium | reverse complement strand
GTGGGTCAAATTTGCATTGTCGTTGGGGGTCATTTTTAGGTTGACGTTACGACCGTTTGGGAGATTGAAATTTATAATAAAGCATAGAAACAAGAATATCATCACCAACCAGCAATGTATTCTTCATACTACCTGCGGGGATAGTAAATGCCCGAAGCACAAAGGTGCTAATAAATAAAGCAACTCCAACAACAAAAATAATTTGTACTAATAAAAACCCCGCAGCTCTAAGCTTAGTTGTTTCAAATCTTTTCTTTATTATCCATATCACCAGAATCATACCGATAATTCCAAGGATCAGGCCAAAAACTTCACAAAATAAATTATAGTAAATGTCTGAAATTATCACAAAAGACAATAAAAAATCCAATATGCTAATTATAACATTTACAATTGTAATGATTATGGCTGTTGCAAGTGCATTTTTAAAAGTTAATTTTTCAATTTTAAATATTTTTCCACATGCTGACCATACAGATGAGGTCACAATGACTAATAAAAAAATAAATAAAAACAGAATTATTGAAATAGATAACATAATGTCTCCCTGATAATCTTAATATTAACAATGAAGCATTTTTACTTAGTTTATATCCAGATGATTATGGTTATGGAATAAGAAAAAAAACTCCTGATAATCTGTTCTTGTGATGCAAACAATTTTTTGAATTATTGACCCTGAAGTCAGATCAACTTTTATTGTTCGCTCTTGTCCTGCACGTTGTATTGAAAAGTATAAGAGCTGTTGAAAATTTCAAGCAGTTTTAAAATCTGCTTTGTAACAACATTGCAATCCCCAAGAATAGAGTAATACAAGATATTCAGGCGAGTTTTAGAAGTGTGGTCAGGAATGCGGTCTATCTGTTTATTAGCCAGTTGTTCGGTTAGAACTCTTAGTTCACTGTATTTTATCATAACGTCTGTATTATCTGCAATCTGCTTGGCATTAAATTGTGCTTCAACCTCTTTAAGTATATCAGAAACCCGTTTCCATACTTCGTCGAGTTCTTCCTTTTGTTCGTCAAGAAGCCCTTTATGGTTGTTACCAACATGTACATATGACCGCAGAACAATATCACGATAGCTGTCAGAGAGTTTTTGCAGCCGGCGTATGGTTTTTGCATATGTGTAGGATATATCTTTTTCTTCATTTTGCAGCAGCCGCAGTGTCTTAAAAATATTAGCAATAATAATGTTAATCCATATCTGAACCTGCTTTATCCTTTTCTTTTCCCTCTTCAAAACTGTCACATCCTGGGTAAACAAACCAACGAGTGTGATTTCTATTGATTCCTGTATCTCTTCCATAAGATGTTCCATATGCTCAAATGTGCAGGAAACACCCTCTGGTGCATGATCAACTTCTTCCAGGTTAAAAATATTTGTATCTTCGGTTTTCTTTACAATATCCTGATGTTTTCGGTTGGTTGCCCAGAATGAGAATAGAGTAAAGATGATCAATCCGATCAAACCCGGGGTCTTGAGATATTCAATAATGCCAACAAAAACAAATGCCATTGTAAATGCTGCAACCGCAGTCATGAACCATCCGCCAACAACGGTTAACACACCGGTTACCCTGAAGACAGCACTTTCACTTCCCCAGGCTTTATCTGCAAATGAAGCACCCATTGCAACCATAAAAGTAACATAGGTAGTTGACAAGGGAAGTTTTAGCGACGTAGCAAAGGAGATAATTGCACTTGATACCATTAAAATAACCGAGGCACGTATCAGGTCAAAGGCAGCACGGTTTTCCTGTTTTGAAGACTGCGGGTAGTAATTTGGGTCCACACGGTGCGCCAGCAGATCGGTGACACGCTTGGGGATAATGGAAGTGACCATTCCAAAAAATGAGCTGGTCATACGTACAATAACCCGCGAAAGGGGTGTTGACTCAAAGGTTTCAACGCCCTCATCCTGCTGTCCCAGGCTGACGGTAGTGTCGATTACTGATCTGGCCTTACGGGAGACACATAGCGTGATGACCATGATCACACCGGCTATAAGCAGAAGAAAAGTCTCAGATCGAATTGGTTCGCTAAGTGCGACCATCTTTATGCTCATGGGATCACTCGATGCGGCAGCCACTTTATAAGCATGGAGACCAGCAAGGGGAACCCCGATAAAATTCACCAGATCATTGGCTGCAAAAGCCATGGCAAGGGCAAATGTTCCAATCAGGACTATCAGTTTTAAAATATTGATCCTAAAAAAAACAATCAATACATGAAAGATTGCTCCGAATATCAAAAAGATACAACCCAGGATAGTCCAGGAGTGCGACTGAATCCATGCAAGGTTTTCCGGGTTCATAAAACTGGAGCCTTTTGCTCCCTTAATCAGGATAAAAAACGAGATACATGACATGGCAACGCCGCCCCACAGCGCCCCGTATCGTTTAAGTCGTTTTTCATAATTAAAGGTAAAAATTATCCGGCTTGCAAATTGAACTATGCTTCCAGCAAAAAAGGCGACCACAACAGAAAAAAGTATGCCAAAAACAATAAACATGGCAGTTCCAGTATTGATATACAGCCCGATGTCTGAAATTTGTGCTCCAGCCTGCATAATCTTGACCAGTGAACCGGCAACCGCAGCGCCAAGCAGCCCGAATACTATGGAAACAGTCGTGGAGGTTGGTAAACCAAAGGTGCTGAACAAATCAAGCAAAAGCACATTCGTGAGCATCACCCCAAGAAATATAACTATCAACTCCGGCATGGTAAATAAATATGGATGGAATATGCCCTTTCGTGCCACCTCCATCATTCCGCTGGAAAATGTAACACCGAAAATTATTCCAAGACATGCAACAGTCATAATTGTATAAAGAGATGCAACCCTGGAACCTATGGAAGCGCTCAGAAAGTTTACTGCATCATTGCTGACACCGACGATCAATCCCATAACTGCAAGGAATAATAGAATTATTACCGCAATAAGTAAAATTGTGATGCCCATAAAAAAACTCCTGAAATATTTTTGATTTCTGACTGACTGCCATGGGCAGACCAGCTTAATAATAATTCTACCCACAACGAATCATGAAAGTGTTGTAGCTTCATCGTTGTCACTTACATATAAATTTTTTGAATATTATTTCATAATTAAAATTCATATAAGCCAATAGTAAAATTTACCATCCTTTCAATGTCAAAAAAAGCCCCATATTGCAAAACATAAATTTCAAAACTTTCAATAACACCCTGAAATTTAAATTTATTTTTTTTATTTGGCTTCTCCGGCAAAAAATGCTTTTTGCTTTTGACCCAGGAGCAAACTTTTGCTATGGTCACTACAATATGATTATTATTCGTTATTTTTAAGAAGCTTCTCAGTAATGGCAGGTCAGGCATAAACTTTATTTTGGGACTTTTCTTTATTTATCAAGAGGTTATTTTTTTTACAATAATGCAAATTCTCGTATTTTTTTCACTATACATAAATATTCATAACGCTAAAAATCTCTAAAGTACGAAAGGATCAATCATGAACACCAAAAAAACTTTAAATGACAATTTGCCTGGTGCGGATATTATGGAGGATGCCGGAGAATATATGCTT
>JAOZSB010000441.1 GCA_029939895.1 Desulfobacterales bacterium | reverse complement strand
GCCCAAATCCAATTGAAATTATTCGATTTTTAACGGGACACTACTGATAAAATATGGTGTAATTAGAATAATTTTAAAGTAATTCCGAGAGGAAAGAAAAATGAAAATTATTAAAGGGATAACTGTGTTTTGTGTAGTACTGTTGCTGGTATTTCCAATTTATGCGAGTGAAAACAGGATTGTATATTGCATCCCGGGGAAAATAGATAAAACGCAGGAGTATATCCTTAAGCTGTTATTTCATAGTGTGAAAATAACAAATGAGGAGTATGGAGCATTAACAGTCGTCCCATATGAGCATAGTGCAGATTCAATTGTCAGGCGGCTTAAGCAGGTTGCCTCTGGTAAAACAGATGTAATATGGACGGTTACTAATTCAGAATTAGAAAAAAAATTAGTGCCGGTTCGAATCCCGCTGCATAAGGGGGTTTTTGGGTTTCGACTTTTACTTATTAATAAAAAAGATCAGCCGGAATTTGATAAAATAAAAAGTTTAAACCATTTAAAAAAATTTTCTATCGGTGGAGGACATGACAGTCAAATATTAAAAAATGCAGGGCTTTATGTAGAAAAAGGGTCAAGCTACGAAGGAACCTTTATGATGTTGGCACGTAACCGCTTTGATTGCCTGCCCAAAGGTATTTCTGACGTATTTGCAGGCCTGGATCAATTCGGGAAGCAGCTTCCCAGTTTAAAACTGGAAGATAATTTAGTTTTGTATTATCACCAGCCGGTCTACTTTTTTTTCAAAGATAAAAGGCTGGCAAAAAGGATTGAGGCTGGCTTAGAAGAGATGCTCATAGATGGAAGTTTTGATAAGTTCTTTAATGAACAATATAAGGATTTGCTTGCCAGGGCAAATATTGCACAGAGAAGAATTTTACGTATTGATGCTCCTTTGATTAATACTAAATCCCTTCCATTAGATCGCAGGGGGCTTTGGTACAGCGTTGTAGAGGATTCGGATCTCAGCAATACAGTCCTCAATCTATCTGGAAAGCAGCGAATGCTTACCCAGATAATGACCAAAGAAAGTTTTCTTATTGCACTTGATTATAGTGCTGAAAAAAATTTAAAAAATTTAAAATCATCATCAGCCTTGTTTGACAAAACCCTGAACGGTTTACGTGATGGTAGCATAGAGCTTAACCTTCCCCCAACGAAAAATTCATATATTGTCAAAGAGCTTGATAAGGTTAAGGCCCTGTGGCTCCCCTTTTATGAAAATATTAAAGTGATTTTGAGTACAAAAAAAGCAGACGCAAAGCATATTAAAAGCATAGCCGATAATAATATCAAATTATTAGAACAGATGGACAAATGCGTTAGGCTTTATGAAACTGAATCAGGAAAAGCAGGTGTTGCCCATGATCCTTTTCTTGCTGCTGCGATTAACCTTGCAGGCCGCCAGAGGATGTTGTCTCAAAAAATGACTAAGGAATACTTGCTGATAGCATATGGTTACAAGATACCGGAAAATCAATTGCGCCTTCAGCAGACCTATTCGTTATTTGACCATACACTAAAGGGACTGCTCGAAGGTGATGCAGTATTGCATTTAAAAAAGGCAGAAAAACCTCATATTCGTCAACAGCTATTGAAGGTTAAGGCACTTTGGCAGGAATTCAAGCCCACCCTCGAAGAAGCATCAAGGGCAGGAGAGCCTGCTTGCAAACCAGAAACAATAGAAAAAATATCCATAGTAAACCTGCTGCTTCTTAAAGAGATGAATTTAGCAGTTGAAATGTATGAAAAAGAATAATGAAAAAATTTTTGTTTGAAAAATGTGCTACAAGAAAATTGCACATTGTTATCGAAAAAAGGTAAAACAAGTGAAAATTATTAAAAATTCAATTATATTTTGTTTATTCTTTTTTTTGGCATTTCCACTGTGTGCAACCGATAATAAGCTGGAATATTGCGTCCCGAATAAACTCGATAAAACACAAGGCTATATCATTAAGCTTTTAAAACATGCCATGAAAGTAACAAATCAAGAGTATGGAACCATTGATGTTGTTCCTCATGGCCAGGTCGCAGATTCAATCAGCAGGCGTATAAGACAGGTTGTCAGGGGGAAAGTCAGTGTTGTATGGGCGGTTACAAGTCCAGAATTGGAAAAAGAATTAGTGCCGGTTCGGATTCCTTTGCATAAAGGAGTTTATGGCTTCAGGCTTTTTCTTATAAAAAAAAAGGATCAGCCCCATTTTGATCAAGTAACAAAAATCAGGGGTTTAAGAGATTTTATCATCGGGCAGGCCCATGACAGCAGAGAAATTGAAATACTTGAGTATGCTGGTTTTAATGTGGAAAAAAGTTCTTCCTATGATGGAACATTCAAGATGCTCACGCATAATCGGTTTGATTGCCTTCCCAAAAGCATTTCCGAAATATTTATTGAGTTGGAACAATTCAGCAAACAGCTTCCCAGTTTAAAAATAGAAGATAATTTACTTTTGTATTATCACCAGCCGGTGTACTTTTTTTTCAAAGACAAAATGCTGGCAAAACGGGCTAACGCCGGGCTGGAAAAAATGATCAAAGATGGAAGTTTTGATGATTACTTTAATGCACAGTATGAAAATCTGCTTGTGAAGGCAAATGTTGCAGGCAGGAGAATCCTGCGAATTGAATCACCAATAATTGAAACTCACTCTCTCCCTGTACACCGCAAAGAGTTTTGGCACAGCATTGTTGATGCTGATGAGTGTTTTAAGGTTATTATCAATCTCTCAGGTAAGCAACGTATGCTCACCCAGAAGATGAGCAAGGATATTCTTTTAATATCCGGCGGGATTGATGTTGAAAGCAGTCTCAAGTCTTTAAAAGAATCGTCAGGCCTGTTTGATCAGATATTAAAAGGTTTACGCAACGGCAGTAAAAAACTGCATCTCCCGCCTACCATGAATAATGATATTATAATGCAACTCGATAAAGTTGAGGCCCTTTGGAAGCCTTTTTATGATGAGATTAAGGCGATTATTCAATCCGGGAAAGTGACCGCAGATCAAGTCTCCGGTATCTCCCAGGAAAATATCTCAATATTGGAAGAGGTGGATAAATGTGTATGGCTTTATGAAGCTGAGTCAGGAAAAGTAGGTGTGACCCATGATCCGTTTCTTGCCTCTGCGATTAACCTGGCAGGGCGACAGAGGATGCTGTCGCAAAAAATGACTAAAGAGTATTTGCTTGTAGCATATAAACATAAAGTGCTGGAGAATCAATTGCTTCTACAGCAAACCCATTCCTTGTTCGACCATACCCTGAACGGGTTGATTTATGGTGATGCAATACTGCATTTAAAAAGCGCAGAAAAGCCTCACATACTAAAGCAATTATTGAAAATTAGGACGCTTTGGAACAAGTTCAAACCAATCCTTGAGGAAGTAACAGGGGCAGTTATGCCCGATTACAAACTGGAGGTTATTGAATCAATAGCAGTATTAAATCTGCAACTGCTTAACGAGGTGGAAATTGCAGTTGAAATGTATGAGCAGGAAGCTGGCTAAAAGGTTGCAGCAATAAAAAAATAAAAATAATATTTCAAAGGGAAGAAAAATGAAAATT
>JAOZSB010000440.1 GCA_029939895.1 Desulfobacterales bacterium | reverse complement strand
GTTGCAGCAATAAAAAAATAAAAATAATATTTCAAAGGGAAGAAAAATGAAAATTATTAAATTTTTTTTTGTATTGTGCCTGTTTTTTTTTCTGACATTTCCTGTTTTCGCAGAGGACAATGAAATAATCTATTGCGTCCCAAACAAATTAGATAAAACACAAGGCTATATTCTTAATCTGCTGAGGCTTTCCTTGGAAATAACAAATAAGGAATATGGAACATTAAAAGCTGTTCCATATGAACATCAAGCAGATTCAATCAGCAGGCGTATACGCCAGGTAGTCAGGGGCAAGACCGATATTGTATGGGCGGTTACAAATACAAAACTGGAAAAAGAATTAGTGCCGGTTCGGATTCCTTTGCATAAAGGAGTTTATGGCTTCAGGCTTTTTCTTATCAAAAAAAATGATCAGCCCCGGTTTGACAAAGTAAGAGAGCAAAAAGATTTAAGCAATTTTATAATAGGTCAGGCTCACGACAGCGACGATATTGCAATACTAAAACATGCTGGTTTTAAAGTGGAAAAGAGTTCTTCATATGATGGAACCTTTATGATGCTGGCACACAACCGCTTTGATTGCCTGCCCAAAAGTATTTCGGAAATATTTATTGAGCTGGAGCAATTTGGAAAACAGATGCCAAGCCTGAAAATAGAAGATAATTTAGTCCTATATTATCACCAGCCAATTTACTTTTTTTCCAATGATAACAAGCTGGCAAAAAGGATTGAAGGTGGATTGGAAAAAATGCTCAAAGATGGAAGTTTTGATGATTGTTTTAATGCACAATACAAAGATTTGCTTGTTAAGGCAAATGTCGCAGGCAGAAGAATCTTGCGTATTGATACACCATTACTTGAGACCAGGTCCCTTCCCCTGGACCGCAAGGAGCTTTGGTACAGCGTCATGAAGGATGCGGGTCGAAGTGGTATAGTCATCAACCTGGCTGGAAAACAGCGGATGCTTACCCAGAAGATGAGTAAGGAGATATTGTTAGCCGCACTTGGGACTGATGTTAATAAAAATATTAACTCCTTAAAAGCAACCTCGGGCTTGTTTGACAAGACCCTGAAAGGGTTGCACTATGGCAGTAAAGAGCTTAACCTGCCACCCACAAGAAATCTTAATATTATCAAAGAACTTGATAAAGTTAAGGCCCTGTGGACTCCTTTTTTTGGAGAAATCAAAAAGATAATAAAGACAAGGAAGGTGAATGCAAAGCAGGTTGAAAGTATAGCCCAAAAAAATATTCCGTTACTGGAGCAGGTGAATACGTGTGTGTGGTTTTATGAAACTGAATCAGGAAAAGCAGGTGTGACCCATGATCCGTTTCTTGCTTCTGCGATTAACCTGGCAGGCCGCCAGAGGATGTTATCGCAGAAAATGACTAAGGAGTATTTGCTGATAGCTTTTAAATGCAGGATACCGGAGAACCAATTGCTTCTGCAAAAAACCTATTCGTTATTTGATCACACCCTCAATGGTTTAATTGATGGTGATGAAGTACTGCGTTTACGGAGAACAGAAAAACTTCACATACGTAAGCAGTTGATGAAAGTTAAAGCGCTTTGGCAAGAGTTCAAGCCCATCCTCGCACAAGCATCAAAGGCATTTGATCCCAGGTGCGAGCCAGAGGCAATCAAAAAAATTGCTGAATCCAACTTGCAGCTCCTTAAAATGATTAACACGGCGGTTGAAATGTATGAAAAAGAAGCAGGTTAAAAAATTTGTAAACATATTATTAAGGGATACTACAGTATATATTTACAGGCGTAAAAAAGTTTGATGCACAGTCGCAATTATTGGCTCATCTGGTGCTGGTGATAAACGGGTATATGGGGCTTAGGTGCAGGCAAAAAGAAGGGAAAATATATGAAAGTTTTTAAAATAACAATCGCATTTTGCTTACTTCTAATTCTGGCATTTCCAGTTTGTGCAAAAAAAAATGAGTTGATATACAGCGTACCGAGCAAATTGGATAAAACGCATGCCTATATACTTAACCTGTTGGAACAGGCTGTAAAAACAACAAATGAAGAATATGGAGTCCTTGAAGTTGTTTTATCTCCATATGAAGCAGAATCAATTACCAGGCGAGTCAGGCAGGTAGTCTCTGGTGATACCGATGTTGTCTGGGCGGTTACAAGTACAGAGTTGGAGGAAAAATTGCTGCCGGTTCGGATACCGCTGCATAAAGGGGTTTATGGTTTCAGGCTTATTCTTATCAACAAAAAAGACCAGCACAGATTTGATAAAGTAAAAGATTTAACAGGGCTGAAGGATTTTGTAATTGGTGGTCAGGCCCTTGATAATAAAATACTCAATAATGCAGGCCTTGCAGTGGGGAAAGTGTCTACATATGATGGAACTTTCAAGATGCTGGTGCGTAACCGATTTGATTGCCTTCCTAAAAGTATTGGCGAAGTATTTATTGAACTGAAACAATTTAGAAAACAGCACCCCAATTTAAAAATAGAGGATAATCTGCTTCTATATTATCACCAGCCTGTTTACTTCTTTTTTAACGACAAAAAACTTGCAGCCAGGGTTGAGGTCGGTCTGGAAAAAATGTTGAAGGATGGAAGCTTTAATCAGTATTTTGATAAGCAGTATAAAACCTTGCTTGATAAGGCAGATATTGCAAACAGGAGGATTATACGAATTAATACTCCTTCAATCGATATAAAAGCACTTCCATTAAATCGCAAGGAGCTTTGGTACAGTGTAGTAGAAGAGGCCGAGCAGTATGGAGTGGTTATAAATCTTGCAGGCCGGCAGCGGATGCTGACCCAGAAGATGAGTAAGGAGATTGTCCTTATTGCACTTGGCTTTGATGTTGAAAGCAATCTGAAATTATTAAAGGCAACGTCCAGCCTGTTTGACAGAACTTTGAATGCCCTGCGTGACGGCAGTAATGAACTCCGCCTCCCAGCCACAAAAAATTTAAGTATTATTGAAGAGCTTGATAAGGTTAAAGTACTGTGGTTTCCTTTTTATAATGAAACTAAAAAGATTTTAAGTACAAAAAAAGTAACATCTGATCAGATTGATATTATTGCAAATAGCAATATCCCTTTGCTGCAGCAGATGGATAAATGCGTCTGGCTTTATGAGGCTGAATCTGGAAAAGCCGGGGTGGCACATGATTCAAGCCTTGCTTCTGCAATTAACCTGTCGGGTAGACAGAGAATGCTTTCGCAGAAAATGACAAAAGAATATATGCTGATAGCATATGATTATAAGATGTCGGAAAACCAATTGCTCCTTCGGCAAACCTATTCTTTATTTGATCATACATTAAAAGGCCTGATCAATGGAGATATAATGCTGAATTTAAAGAAGTCTGAAAAACCACACATACGCAAGCAGTTATTAAAAGTTAAGGCACTTTGGCAGGAATTTAAACCGACCCTTGCAGAGGGAGCAGATACAGTAGTCGTGAAAATCGGGCATGGCAATATCCAAAATATTGGAAAACTAAATTTAGAGTTGCTCAAAGAAGTAAATGCTGCTGTTGATATGTATGAAAATGAGGTGAAGTAAAAAAAAATCATAAGTCGATAATGATATACTCGGG
>JAOZSB010000439.1 GCA_029939895.1 Desulfobacterales bacterium | reverse complement strand
GGTCTCTACCTCCGTTGATGCCATGCAGACCAAGTCTGTTAATAATATTACTGTTATCGATATGATTCCATCCCAGATTGAAAAGAATAAAGGACTAAAAATCGTAATACCAGCCAACGTGTCAGCAACCTGGGATACATCTGTAACAACGCTGATACTCTCAGGGGCTGCAATGGAGCGCATTAAATCAGAAGTGACCTATTCCAGCGACAATAAAGAGATGAAACTTCAGGTTAAAGAAAATTTCTTTTTTGCTGATTTCCTGACAATTTCAGGCATGAAAGTAAGATCAAACCAGGGCTGTATATTTAGAGAAATTACACTAAAGGACAACTCTGGCTACATAATAGCGGAACAAAAATAGGAGATTTGCACGCAAGGTTTTGATAAATTTTTAACATAAAGATATTATAAAAATGAATAACTTTTGCTTAAAAATATTAACGGTTTTACTAATTATTGCTTTGAGCGGTACGATGACGGTGTCTTCTCAGGAGGCTATTGTTGCAGTTAGCGCCAAGCTAAAATTTGATGGCAAAAAAGCGACTATCACCTGGGGGAAAGGTAGTAAAAACATATCTGGCTACAATATCTACCGAATTCCAATCAAGCAGGGATGGGATGATGATGCTGTTGTGATGTTTTGTCAGGAGTGGGTCGTTAAAGCAGATGGGAGTACAGTAATTACTGCCAGAAACCCTGACCCAATAGCCAACGCCCATGATGCAGCTTTTTTGTTGAACAAAAACCCGATAACTGCAACCTCCTTTGTGGATACCACTATTGAAACAGGGAAAGAGTATATCTACTTTATTCAGGCCTTAGGCGCTACTAAAAAAGGGGAAATATCTCCTGGTTCATGGAAGCAAACATTGCTGAGCATGAAGACTGTAAGAACAAGAATATCCCATGCAGGGGGATACTATAACCATCCAATCGAGCTTGAGTTGACTTCAAGCGTTCCAGCGCAAATTTATTATACAATTGATGGAACCGCACCTCATGAAGGCTCACCAAACAATGCTTCGACTGTTTTATTGCAGCTTGATGAAGACACCACTGTAAAGTATTTTGCCAGGGATCTGGCAGGAAATAAAGAAGAAGTAGAAACAGCCGTTTTTGCGTTTGATAATGATCCCCCAGAAATCATGAGCGTATTTCCATCAGCTGGATTACTTGTAGCCACCCAGGGAAAACCTTTGACCTTTCTTGCTACATTTGGTGATGCAAATTCAGGGATCAACGTTTCAGCTACAAAATTGTTGGATAAATATGGCAATGATATAACATCGGATGCAAAAGTGGACAAAGATTCTCTGAGTTTCACTATAGAAAATCCACCAGCCGGAACCACGGCTTATACACTTCTCATAGAAGATACCAGCGGTAATATTTTGACTAAAAAAATAATCTTTACTGTTGATCCAATAATACCCAGTACCTGGGCTTCATTTAAGGGGAGGAAGTTTGCAGCACCGTTCACAGTTGATTTAGAAACCTCTGAGTCTGCGACAATCTATTATTCCACAGATGGTTATCCACCCTTTGCTGGTGCAAAAAACACCAAGGCTGTTGCGTCTCCAGTAAAGGAAATAGATATAAGCAATACTACAGTGCTTCAATTTTTTGCAGTAGATTCAGCTGGCAATAAGGAGGCCACCCAGAAAGAAATCTATTACTTTGATGAACTGCACGACAGTGTTGTCAATCTGCAGGTCTCTTACCATGAACATAGTAAGGAAGTTGTTCTCACATGGGATCCACTGGCTGGTTTTCACAGGGGATATTCAATCTACAGGGTTACAAATATAAGTGAAGAAAAAATTATCAATAGCAGTAGAACCGGTCGATACTGGGCACCTCAGCGTTTAAAATTATCTAATTCAATTATTACTGACACAGTGTTTAATGATTCTAAAATAGTTTCAGGAGGGACTTACAGGTACGGCATTACTGTTGTGAATGAAAAAGGAGTAGAAGGGTTAGTCTCAAATCTTGCATCTGTTAAAGTGATTTTCAAGGAATCTGCACTCGACAAGAAAGATGCAATAGCCAGATCAGTAGCATGGCTTGAATCTACCCAGAATAAACTCGGCTGCTGGGGCGATACAGCAGGCCACAGGATGCTTGCGACAAGCCAGGTGCTTAATGCCTTTAACTTTGCAAAAAGGGATAACGCCGGTATAAGGCAGGCGGTTTTTTATCTACGTGGCAGGTTTGCTGATAACAACGACTTCCTGTCTAGAAAGATCCTGACCCTTAATCGCTTTGGTCATAACACAGACGAAATGGTAAACCGCCTGTTAAGTCAGGGAACAGTAGATCATATTCGTATCGTTGGCTGGGGTTTGCAGAAGATGTACAAGTATGACGCAATTGACACAGCTTTGGGGGCAATGGCAGCTAAGTGTACGAAGATAGAGATTTCTCATCATCTTCGTGGCGGAGAGGATTCTTTAAAAACAGATAAATCGCTAAAAAGCCCAGGCGGTTACTACGGGTGGGTGCCAGAAAAAGATACCAATGTTTATGTTTCATCTCTTGTTTATAATGCGATTAAAGCAAAACCTGAAACCTACACGTGGATAACAGGTTCTCAGAATGCAAACGGCTCCTTTGGCGGTGGCCTGGTAGATACAGCAGCAGCGCTCCTGTGGCTTGATATGAGTGATGACAGTCGATTAAAGGCTGTGCAATATCTTGTTGCCCAGCAGGGACGCAATGGAGCGTGGCTGGAAGATCCATATTTGACAGGGCTTTGCCTTGAGGCGTTGTTAAAATAATCAACAAAAAAATTCAATAATTTCAATGAAAGTTTTTAGTGGTTTTTAAAGCTTTCGTGATCAAAATAATGCGAAATAAAATGAAAAAAACATATAAAGTAGTTATTCTTGCATCAATCCTTTCAATCCTTTTTGTAGCCGTGGCTGCTTCGGCAAAGCCAGGCCCACAATTTCTTGCTTCTACCATGGAGTGTGAGTTCACACCAGAGCTAAAGACGCTTGCCAAAAAGCTGGGAGGCGATCCAATTAAGATCTACCACTGGGTGTATAAAAATATTGAATATGAGTATTATGATGATTCTCGGAAGGGTGCGCAGGCAACATATTTTACTAAAAAAGGCAATGAGTTAGATCAGTGTTCCCTGCTTATAACCTTGCTGAGGATATCAGGCATTCCAGCGAGATATGTTTTATCTATTAAGCCTAAGAGTAGGCGAAATACTTCTAGAAAATATAGGAGATCTTCGACAATAAAAACAGCATTTGTTGATGCTTATATTACTACAGAAAATTATCGTGGTATTGGAAAGTCAGGAAGAAAAGACTGGGTTCGCCTTGCTCCGTGGCACAAGGAGATTGAGGCAGGGGAAGGCATAAATATTTTTAAGGATAGAAAACTCCCTCCAGAGCTTGAGTTTGATCCAATCAGTTATATGCTCGAAATGAGAAACCAGAGTCCTGTGGAAATATTTTATTCCAATTTAAAAAAATATGTTAACGAAAAGTATCCCGGCAAGAATATTTCTGACATCAGTAGTGTCCCGTTAAAAATCGAATAATTTCAATTGGATTTGGGCAC
>JAOZSB010000098.1 GCA_029939895.1 Desulfobacterales bacterium | reverse complement strand
ATTTACTTTGATTATCTGTCCAGTATTAATGATGCATTTTATTTTGAGGAATTCATGGAGCGTGCATCAGCAAAAAATCTACGCTTCCTTGGGGAGTCTGATTATTTCGAAATGCAGGATGGATTCTTAAATCCAGAAACCAGAGAGACCATTCAAAAGCTTTGTGGAAATGATATTGTAAGAAAAGAACAGGCAATGGATTTTTTAAAGGGACGCAAATTCAGGCAGACCCTGCTTTGCAAAAAAGACGTTGTCCTGACCCGCTCACTGCACCCCGACAGGATGAAGGAATTCTATTTTTCCAGTTCATCAAATCCAATGGACGTGACCAGCACCATTATTAATTATGATCCCTTAAAAATTCTGTCGCAAATTTATGTCAAGTTTCAAAAGCCCAGGGGTTCTTACCTTGAGGTCGAGAATCTTCTTGCAAGGGTTGCCCTTGCACATCTTGCCCATGTATGGCCCAGGCAGGTTTCCTTTAACGATCTTTTAGATGAGGGAAAAAAGATCAGGAACGAATGTTTTCAAATAAAGGGAAAACCACTTCCAGATACAAAGGACGATGAACCAGCCCTGGCTGACACGCTGTTTTCTGCAATATCGGCAAATATTGTTGGTTTTCATATGCATTGTCCTGATTTTGCAGATTCTGTTTCGCAAAGGCCCAAGGCAAGCCCCTGCGCAGTTGTTATGGCAGAGAGCAGCACAAAAGTTACTAACCTGTTCCACAGGTCAATTGTTTTGAAAAAGGAGCTTGAGCGCCCCCTTATAAAGCTTTTGGACGGGGAAAAAACCATTGATGAGATTTGGGCTGCCTTGAAAAATGACTATCCTGATCTGAAAATTGAGGAAGTAAAAAAACGACTTGAAAACTTTACAAAAACCGGACTTATGGTACAATAAAAAATGCTCTTGAAATTTGTTAAAAAAACATGTATTTAATTCTAACTGTAGTTTTAGAAATTATTGAATATTATGAGATGCTTTTTGAAAAATTGTCATAACTGCTATAAGCCTGAAATAAGGCCTGAAGGTGGCTCATAGCATTGATAGAAGCTCAAGAGCCTGGAAAAAAATTACTTTTGGGCATCACGCCAATAATTTTTTAAATGTCGCAATTTTAACGTAAATACAGGACAATACAGTTATTAAATCCATTTTTTGACTTTTAATTGTTTGCAGGCAGGCTATTAAATTGACACAAAAAGAAATTATCAATTGACAATTTCCTGTGTTTAATAGTAAATGTTCCTTATATTGAATAAATAATAAAGGAGATTTTTGCTTATTTCATAAATAAACAAATGTTGTAAACTAAGTAAAAGGCTGTATTTCTTTTGTGGGTTTTATAGCTTGATGCATTATCGAACCAGCAGGATAAACAAAAATCAACGCTCCATTAACATTTTAATTTTTTTTTAGGAGATTTTTACTTATTTCATAACCGAACATTCGGGATAAACTAAGTAACAAGCTCCATTAACATTATAAATTTATTAGGAGACTTTTTGCTTATTTCAGAACCAAACCTTTGGAATAAACAAAAAATCTAACCTTGTTAACATTTTTAAGTTATTAGGAGAATAAAAATGTCAATTGATCTGAACATGCTTGTCTTAGCTGTTGACGATTCAGGCACCATGCGCATGATGATGAAACAGATTCTTAAAAAGGTCGGATTTAAGAATATAATCCAGGCCAAAGATGGTAATGACGCTATAGCCAAGTTAGAGGCTAATGAAGGTGTCAGTCTGATTCTCAGTGACTGGAACATGCCTGGCAAGGACGGAATGGACTTGCTTCAGTGGCTTCGTCAACAGGATAAATACAAAAACCTCCCCTTTATTATGGCAACTGCCCAGGCTGATAAGTCCCAGCAGGAAGCCGTGAAAAATGAGGGTGGAAACGGACTTATTCCAAAGCCCTTTACCGCAGAGGAAATCCAGGCCATAATCGAGGAAGTATGGGGTGTTGGCGGTGGTGATGAAAAGGCTGAGAGAAAGTTTGTTAATGACAAACCTGTTATGAAGATTGCCCATATTCAGATTACTGACCATCTTGCACTCGGTATGCTCAAGCATCAGATTGATAATGGAGAAGTAGAGCCGAACCACTTTGAGTTAGAACCCCTGCGGATTCCCGGATGGAACCCGATCGTACAATCCCTTGAAAAAGGCGATATTGACGGTGCTTTGGTTCTTGGCCCGATTGCAATGGACCTTTTTGCATTTGATACTCCTATCAAGCTTGTTTTGCTTGCCCATAAAAACGGAAGTATTTTTGTACGTTCAAAAACATACTCCCTTGAAGACGATTTCATGGGTTCCAGAAAAGATTTTTATAAATATAAAGTTGTTGATATTCCCCACAAGATGTCGATCCACAACATGCTTGCCCATAAGTACCTTACAAAGCTTGGCCTGAAACCTGGTGTTCCTGGTAAAAAAGCTATCAATGTAAGGTTCGAGGTTGTTCCCCCCATCAAGATGCCTGAGATCATGAAGGAGAACGACAGTGTTGGCGGCTTTATCGTTGCGGAACCAATTGGCTCAAATGCTATAGCCAAGGGAATTGCGGAAATGGAATTTGTTTCCTCATCCATGTGGCCTGACCATCCATGCTGCATTGTAGCAATGCGCCAGGAATTTATTGATGAGTTTCCAGATGCTGTATATGAGTTTACTGAACTGATGGTAAAAGCAGGAAAGACCATTGATACTGAAATGGATCTTGCATCAGAAGTTGCAGTTAACTTCCTTGACCCAATGAAAAAAATCGGCCTGAAGCCAGAAATTATTAAAAGCAGGGTTCTTGACGTGCCACAGGGCATCAAAATGAACGATCTTTATCCTGTGCTTGAGGATCTCGATACAATTCAACGCTATATGCACGATGAAATGGGTATTGGTGTAATGATAGATGTTGAAAAGTTCGTCGACATTCGTTTTGCAGATAATGCATGTAAATAAATATTTTACCCCGTACTGGTGTTACTCCTGGTGCGGGGTTTTTTTATTAATCTCCTTAAAATACTAAAGTTTTCAGCTACAGGCGCAGATCAGTTTAACAGCGTGCCTGCAAAAAAAAACAATTCAAAAAACAATCAAAAGATATGGATAAAAAACTAAGACCTGTTATTGCATTCGCCGCAGGTGCCTTGATAAACAAGAAGGTACCATCATCTGTGTTTGTCCACATTGATGGCTGCCACCAGCACATGAAGCTTGATATCGGTGATGATAATATTTCAATCTTCAATCATGCCACTGGCTCCCTTACCAAGGGCAGGTTTGAAGATGAAAAATACAGGTTATACAACAACTTTTTAAACTGCCACCTTACCCTCATAATTAAAGGCGACAGCTTTGAAGGCTTTGACTATTCTTCCTCAACCTTTTACACAGGCAAAATTACAAAGGAAAAGGAAATCAGGTTTTTCGATTACCAGGCAAACTCAAGCTTTAATTTTACCCTGTTTTATTAGTCTTTAATAAAAATAAATGTTTGCTTTATAATAACTGCGCAAATATCTATCTTATGAAACCAAAGGACAATCATAGCAAAGGGCCACGACTCACCCGCCGGGCGTTGATGCGGGGCTTTGTCTATTCTTCAATTGCAGCAACTGGTTCAGTTGCTTATGCCAGTTCTGATAATCTTGAAATTCTTAAAGCAGATGTTCCGATAAAGGGCCTTTCAGCCTCTCTGGACGGGTTGTCAATTGGAGTAATGGCTGATTTTCATGCTGGTGCGCTGGGTACAGGGGGTGTTATTGAGAAGTCAATATCTTCCATGAAGAAGCTTAAACCAGACGTTATTACACTGCTTGGAGATTTTGTAGATGGTGCAAATAGTCACGGCGTGCAGGCAGTTGACAAGGGATTGTTTCTCTTTAAGGAGCTTGAATCACTTTCGGCACCATTGGGCGTGTATGCAGTACTGGGAAATCATGACCACTGGGCAGACAGCAACCGTGTAACAAAGCTTCTAAAGCAAGTTAATATTGTTGTTTTGCATAATGAAAATATTTTACTTCCCAATGGCTTAATCCTTGCCGGCGTTGATGATTACTGGGCCAGATCAGATCCTGATAAAGCCCTTGCAGGAGTAGGGGATGGCAAAAAAGTAATCCTTCTTTCCCATAATCCCGATATAAATCATGATCTAAGGGCCAGCCACCCAATTGACCTTGTGCTGTCAGGCCATACACACGGCGGGCAGATTCGAGTTCCCTTTACTGGCTGGGCACCCTGGGTTTCCTGTAGCCCGCGTTATAAAAATAAGCTTGGCCTTTTTCGTGATGCAGGCAGGAGGTGGACTTTCATCAGTAAGGGGATTGGCTGTTTTTTCCTGCCGGTTCGCCTGTCATGCCCGCCTGATATTGCTCTGCTGAGACTAAGGGCTGTATAGCAATGAAACTGGGAAGACTTCTGAGGTTACTTCGTGTCTTTAAGTTTTAGTCCGGTTTTAACCATGTAGATGTAGAAAAAGATCGAAAAGAAAAATATTATGAATAACTGAGCTGCCCTTTCAACCAGAAGTACTGTAAGTATTTCCATCTCCGTCACTCCGAATACACGGAATAATAAAATAAACAAAAATTCTTTAATCCCAATATTGCCCGGTGTAAGGGTGGTTGCAAGGGCCAGGTTGGAAAAAACTGCAATAATAAGGCACGACTCAAACCCTGCATTGATTTCAAGCCCCATGAAAATGATTCTAAAAATGCCTGCCCATATAACAATTTGAATCGACAGGAGAATAAAGAATTTAATTGAGAAATTCCAGTCTATTAAGCTAAAACCCTTGAACAGATTGTTAAGCAGTTTATTTGCCAGTTTTCCGATTACAGGAAGCTTGAACTTAAGCCTTCTGGCGATAAAATAACAAATAAGCAAAGCCAGGACAATGAGTGCCAGGAAGTTAAACACATGGATGAACATTGGGTTCCTGGAAGAAAACAGGCAGGTCACAACTCCTCCCCATAAAGCGCTGGTAAATAGAACAAAACAACTGACAATTAAGAAAATGCTTATATTGTGGCTTATATCAAGGTTGTATTTTTTTTTGATGTAAAGAAACTTGAAGCCGGTTCCACCCTTCATGGGGGTCAAATAATTAAGCAGTGACGAAAAAAATGAGAGTCCCCAGGCCTCGAAAATTCCCATTTTGATTTGATATTTCGATAATGCAAGTTTCAGGATTGAAGCATTGATTAAAAAAAAGACAGAAAAAAGTAGCAATACTGCAATACAGTGAGTAAGAGTAATTCCCTTAATATCCTTCAGGCGATGATAATTCTCAAACAGGTATTTTCCGCCCCAGGCAAAGACAAATATGGTTATAAGGCTGAAAAAGGCAGTTTTAAGATTCTTCATTTATCAACTCATAAAGGTTAAGGGTTAAGGTCGGTCAATCATCATTGATTATGCGGTTTCTTTGGAATCCTGGCAGCCGGAAATATGCAAAGGAGATTTTTTTGCTAATTTTAAGGCAAGCTGCCTGGATGAATAAAAAAACCATTTTATTCCTGCTCAAATTTTTTAAAAATCAACATACCAGAATATCTACTAACATAAAATAGTTTTTGTTATTCTTTGCATATTGAATTGGATAAAATTATTTTAAAATACATTTTTTTTGCAATAATTATTTTCAATATCACCAGAACATCGGGACGAACAAAATCAATGCTCGTTAGAATTATAAATTTAACTTGGATAATGGTATCGTTAAAAAAATGATCAATGTGTTATTACAGAGTAATTGGTTGACATTTTTAAGATTTCGATGTATTGGTATTGTAAATATTTTTATATGAAATTTTAATTTTTGTTGTTTGATGCAAGACTGAAAACTATGTTATTTGAGGCTGTTACTGGAGGTTCTGCCCATGCATTGCTAGGAGCAGTATTATTTTGCAAAGTGTATTATGCCTCAATTAAATGCGATGGTGCGTATTAAATTAAAAAAAATATGATGTCTTTGATATTTCATGAATTCTTATGCGTATTCTTTTTGAGTTGCAGTTAAAATAAGTGTGTTTGAATAAAATACTAATGGGTCTCGGAGGTTGGCATGACAGATTGCATTTTCGAATTAAAAAATGATTTGAACAAAAATGGTATTTTCTTTTGTTTCAGTGGTCCAATTTCCCAGGATTTGATTGTGGAAATCGGAGACACTCTCAAAAATAAAATGCGCCTTGAAGACGCTAGTAAGTCAAGCATGAGATTGGTATTTTCAATCATTATTGAACAGGCCCAGAACATAATTTATTATTCTGAAGAAAAAGTTCGACCCTGGAGTGCCGGGGTAAATGCAGGCAGCATAAGTGTCGGTATAATTACTGTTGCCAAAAAAGATAATTCCTACATCATCACAAGTGGCAATATGATAAAAACGGAGCATGTTGACAAGCTTAAGGAGAAGATTGAGAAGATCAAGGGTATGGGCAAGGATGAACTTAAGCAATACTACAAGTCTCAGCGAAAAAAAGATCCAGATGAAGACAGCAAGGGTGCTGGACTTGGTCTTATTGATATTGCCCGAAAGGTTTCAAAACCTCTGGAATACAATTTCAGCAGTATAGATGAAACAGTTTCATTTTTTACTGTCACAACTGTTGTTGCGGAGGGATTATAGATGAAAGACATTCATGTAAAAGAAACAAAATACACTCCAGAAATAATATATACAGCCGCTGACAACACTATGAGCATCAAGGGAAAGTCATATCCTGAAAATGCTGATGAATTTTATGCTCCTGTTTTTGAGTGGCTGGAAAAATTTTTTAAAGAAGATAATGAATTGCATCTTACCGTAAACATTGAACTGGTTTACTTTAACAGCAGTTCCTCCAAGGCGCTTTTAAATTTTCTGGATATGCTTGAAGATGCTGGCGATAATGATATGAAGATCGTTGTGAACTGGATATATGATGAAGAAGATGACAATATGCTTGAGTATGGAGAAGAGTTTAAGGAAGATATTGATTCTATCGAATTTCTCCTTGTTCCAATTGAAAGTGCATAAAAAGATTAGTGTTTTTTAAAGGTAAGTTGCAGCCTGTTTTTTTTATAATAAAATGTTCAATTGGATTGAAGACTTTTTTTATTGATCGTCAATTGAAGCTACATAAGGTGTCCCAAGGGACTTTTTACTACTGGCTACAAAAAAAAGGTGTAAAATGACTGACAACAGGGCTAAGATTCTGGTTGTGGACGATGAACCCATGAATATCAGGCTTATTGCCGGGATACTCAAGGAAGAAGGATATCGACTGATTATTGCAAATAATGGTGAGGATGCATGGGCTCTTCTCCAGGAGACGCCCGATGATTTTGCAACTGTACTTCTGGACAGGATGATGCCTGGAATTGACGGCATGGAAGTTCTTTTACGGATGAAGAAGAACCCTGAATTAAAAATTGTGCCGGTTATATTCCAGACTGCAAAGGCTTCTGATGAGGAAATACTTGAAGGGCTTAAGGCTGGTGCGTTTTACTATCTAACAAAACCCTTTGATAAAGACACTCTGGTTGCAGTAGTTAAAACATCTGTTCAGGATTGCATGCATTACAAGTCTTTGAAGTCCAATGTGGATGAGACTATGGATGCTCTGAACCTGCTTACCACTGGCTCATTTGAGTTCAGGACGCTCGATGAGGCTAAAAGTCTTTCAGCACTTCTGGCCTATATGTGCCCTGAGCCAAAAAAGTCGGTCCTGGGCCTTTGGGAGCTTATGCTTAACGGTGTTGAGCATGGCAATCTGGGTATCACCTATGATGAAAAATCAGAATTAAATGATGCAAATACGTGGCATGTAGAAGTTGAAAGACGCCTGAACCTGCCGGAAAATATAGATAAAAAAGTGACTATTCAATGTGAAAAGCAAAAAGATAAAATTTCATTTTTAGTTACTGATGGTGGTGAGGGTTTTAACTGGCAGGAATATGTAGAACTGAGTCCCGATAGAGCCTTTGACAACCACGGCAGAGGAATTGCAATGGCTGGGATGCAGAGTTTTGACACGATTGAGTACCGCGGAAATGGCAATGAAGTTGAGGCGACTATTATTATTGAGCGCCCTTAATTATTTCTTGATGAGGTGGCAGATGCTGGACGATCTTTATGGTGTAACAAGCGACCTTGGAAATGAAGGAATTTTTTTCTGTTTGAGTGGCCCAATGTCTCAGGAACTGCTGGTTGAGATAGGGGGAGCCATCAAAAATAAGATGCTTATGGATGAAGCCAGTAAGTCTACGATGAGCCAGGTTTTTTCTATAATTGTCGAAATGGTACAGAATATTATTTTCTATTCCGACGAAAAACTTGAATACGAACAACTTGGTGAAACAAGCTCTTGCAATGTCGGTTTAATAGCGGTTGGAGAAGAGAAGGATTCTTATTTTGTCATGAGTGGCAACATGATTAAAAATGAGAAGGTAAACCGCCTTAAAAATCGTATAGAAAAACTGGTTGCAATGTCCAAGGATGAATTGAAAAAATTTTATAAAGAACAAAGGCGGGCCGGACCAGATGAATACAGCAAAGGGGCCGGTCTGGGCTATATTGAAATGGCTAGAAAAACATCAAGGCCACTTGGGTTTGAATTTAGAGAAATTGACGAGAATATGTCATTTTTTTCTATAATAACCTACGTTTAAACGATTCATGGAGAATGTGATGAAAAATCTAAAGATTGACGAAACCAAGTACACACCGGAAATGACGTTTGACCCTGAAACACTTGTTATCGCGATAAAGGGTAAATCGTATCCTGAAAACACCGAGGAATTTTATAAGCCGGCATTTGAGTGGCTGGAAAAAAACCTCAGCGATCTTGGTAAAAAAGGACTTACAGTTAACCTTGAACTTATTTATTTTAACAGTAGTTCCTCAAAGGCGTTGATGAATTTTTTCGATATGCTGGAGGAAAGTGTTGATAATGGTGACAACATAACCGTCAATTGGATGTATGAGGAAGATAATGAAAGTATTCTCGAATACGGGGAAGAATTTTTAGAAGACATAGAAACCTTGCCCTTCAATCTCGTCCCTCTGAAAAGCCGCGAATAGCCAGGAGCTGATTATGAAAGATAAGATTTTTGTAATAAAGAAAAACTTGAATGAAAAGGGTGTATTTCTTTATTTCAGCGGGCCGATATCGCAGGATTTTTTGGTTGAGATAGGCCATACCTTGCGCCAGAAGATGGAGTTGGAAAAGGTCAGCAGATCCATTATTGTAAAAGTTTTTTCAGTTTTTATTGAGCATTCCCAGAATATTATCAATTTTTCAGCAGAACAATGCAATTCCGATATAGAAGGGTCTCCAACTGCAGGAATAGGTGTAATTGTTGTGGGCTTTGATGGAGATAATTATTTCGTATCCTGCGGTAATACAATTCATAATAGTGATGTTGACATCTTTAATGATATACTGTCCCGCATAAAGGATATGGGTAAGGAAAAGTTAAAGGAATATTACAAAGAAGAATTGAAAAAAGAAGTCAGTAAAAAGTCCGATGGCCCTGGTTTAAGTCTAATTGAAGTGGCCAGAAAATCGGGTAGACCCATTGAATATAAATTAACCAGGATTGATGAAAAACACACATTTTTGACTGTCAAGACGGTTGTATAACAGAAGGGTTAAATCGTGAGTAAACAAACTCTTTTCAATTTTGAAGAAAGGACGATTGAGGATGCTCAAGGTGTCATCAATGATGAAGTAAATCGTGATAACGAGCTTCTTGACGGTTATAGTATTCTTCTGAAAAATTACAAGAAGCTCTTTAAGCAGTCACGTCGTCTTATTAATATGAGTGACAAGCAACAGCAGCAACTCAACAGAATGATAGGTGAAGTTGAGGAGGCTAAAGAGACTGCTGTTAATGCCAGTCAGTCCAAGAGTGATTTTCTGGCCAATATGTCCCATGAAATAAGGACTCCGATGAACGCAATAATCGGAATGACTGATCTTGCCCTTGATATGGATATCCCCAATAAAGCTGTTAATTATCTTGAAACCGTCAAGACCGCTGCCCATTCTTTATTGAGATTGATAAACGACATCCTTGATTTTTCAAAAATTGAGGCTGGCAAGCTTGATATGGAAGAGACTGACTTTCATTTAAGAAAGGTAATAGAGGGCCTTGGGGACATGTTCAATGCCAAGGTCGCTGAAAAAAGTATTGAGCTAATATTATACCTTGAGCATGATGTTCCTGGTGAACTTATCGGGGACCCTCTTCGCTTGAGCCAGGTACTGATAAATCTGACTACAAATGCAATCAAGTTCACTGAAAAGGGTGAGGTTCTAATCCAGGTTATGAAGGAAGAGGAGACTGAAGACGAAGTTGTTCTGAAATTCATTGTTAAGGATTCAGGTATTGGCATTAAAGAGGAAGATCAGAAAAAGCTGTTCACATCATTTACACAGGCAGACAGCTCTACAACCAGAAAATACGGTGGAACAGGTCTGGGACTGACTATCAGCAAGCAGCTTGTGGAGATGATGAACGGAAATATATGGGTTGAGAGCGAATACGGTGCAGGAAGCGAATTTATTTTCATTGCAAAATTTGAAAAGCAGAAACAGGTAAAGATTGAAACAAGCGTATTGCCAGCCGATCTTACAGGTGCCAAGTGTCTTATTGCCGACGATAATATTGTTAACCAGAAGCTGCTTTGCATCATGACAGAATCCTTTGGCATGAAACCACATTCCGTTGATACTGGAGAGGAAGCCATTGAAATTCTTTTAAATGCAGCCCAAAGTGATGAACCCTACGGTCTTGTGCTGATGGACTGGAAGATGGGGGGCATAGACGGTATGGAGACCTCAAAGCGCATAAGGGAGGAGAAGCTGATTGAAAACCTTCCAATCATAATGATAACGGCCTTCAATAGAAAGGGTGCGTCCCAGAGGGCCAAAAATATGGGGATAAACGACTACCTGACTAAGCCTATCAAAAAGAATCTGCTGTTCGAGTCTGTGATGAAGGCTTTTGGTAAAAAGGTACACCGACATCATGACGACGGGTTTGACAAGGATGATACTAAAGAGTTAATCAAAAAAATAAGGGGTGCAACTGTTCTTCTTGTTGAGGATAATTCCATAAACCAGATGGTGGCTGTTGAAATACTTGAAAAAGCAAGTATCATTGCAGACATAGCCAATAATGGAAAAGAAGGTGTGGAAGCAGTATCTGATTTTCCCTATGATGCTGTTCTTATGGATATGCAAATGCCTGTTATGAACGGCATTGAAGCTGCCATGACAATACGGGAAAACCCTGAATTCAATGATTTGCCTATTATTGCCATGACGGCAAATGCTCTCAAGGGTGATCGGGAAAAATGTATTGATGCAGGCATGAATGACTACATCACAAAGCCGATTGATTCTACGGAACTTTTTTCAGCTCTGGCGCGACATATCCCGGAAAGGGATAATCAGGACTTTGAAGAGGATGAATCAATTGCCGAAGATAACGAAAGCTTGGAAAAAACGGTTGTAGATAGTGGTACAGATAGTGATGAACAACCTGAGTTGCCGGATTTTATTCCAGGGTTAAACATTAAAAGCGGACTGAAAAGAATAGGTGGGAACAAAAAGCTGTATGGGGTACTTTTAAATGAATTTGCACAGGAACATTCCAATTCGGTAGATATTATTATTAAGGCCCTGGCTGACAATGACATTGACTCTGCAAAACACGCTTCACATACGCTTAAAGGCATATCTGGCAATATATCTGCAAATAAACTTTTCGAGATATGCCAGGAAATTGATAATGTACTTGGAGCAGATGGTATTCCCAGTAAAGAGATTTTAGACAATGCAAATGAAATTATGTCCATGACTGTTTCTGCCATTGGGGAGCTTGAGTTCTTAAAACATCAGGAGAGAAAAGTTGATGATGTTGGAAAAGTTATAGAAGTTGATTTTGAAAAACTTACTTCCGTTGTTAAAAATATGTATGAATGTCTTTTGAAAAAGGATTTTCAGGCTGAAGATTACCTGGTGGAACTTCAGGATAATATTGATCCAGCAAATTTTTTGGATGAGATACACGATCTGGAAAAATCCTTAAATGAATTTGACTATAAAAATGCTGAATTAGCTCTTAATAAAATTGCAGGGGGGTTGAGTATTGAACTATAACCCAGAAAGCAATGAATTAAATATAATGGAGGATTTTTGATGGGTTCTGAAGACAAACAGGAAACTATCCTCATTGTTGACGATACACCTGCTAACATTAGAATCCTTGCTGAGGCACTCAATAATGATTATCGCCTCATGATAGCAAGAAGCGGACTTGACGCTCTGGAAACTCTGAAAGGGGACCACCTGCCCGATATTATACTGCTTGATATTATGATGCCGGAAATGGATGGCATGGAAGTCCTTGAACAAATTAAGGCTGGTGAAACCACAAAGGGGATTCCTGTAATATTCATCACGGCAATGAATGAAGAACAGGATGAAGCAAAGGGTCTGGCCCTTGGGGCGGTTGACTATATAACAAAGCCTTTCAGCCTTTCTATAGTAAAGGCGCGGCTTAAAACGCATCTTAATCTGCGTAAATATCAGACCAGCCTGGAAGAGATAGTACAGCAAAGGACAGAAGAGGTTGTTGAGACTCAGTTGGAGATTGTCCAAAGACTGGCAAGGGCTGCTGAATACAGAGACAATGAAACCGGAATGCATATAAAAAGGATTAGTCACACCACGGCTTTGATGGCTGAAAAATATGGCCTGGATAGTGACACCTGCGAGCTTATTTTTCACAGCAGTTCCATGCATGATGTTGGAAAAATTGGTGTGCCGGATAATATACTTCTAAAGCCCGGCAAGCTGACCGTTGAGGAATTCAACATCATGAAAACCCATGCTGCCATTGGTGCGGAAATGCTTGGAGGGCACAACTCAACCCTTTTGCAGACAGCTACACAAATTGCTGCTACACACCATGAAAAATGGAACGGTACTGGTTACCCAAACAGGCTCAAGGGTGAAGAGATTGTTATTGGAGGCAGGATTACAGCTATTTGTGATGTTTTTGATGCATTAACATCTGAAAGACCTTATAAAAAGGCCTGGCCAGCCGAGATGGCACTGGCGGAGATAAACGAACAAAAGGGAGGGCACTTTGATCCTGATCTTGTGGATCTTTTTAATTCTCTTTTTGACGAAATATTAATAATAAATAAGAAGCTGGCTGATTAGTCTAATAAATCTTTTTAAAAAAGTTGATTGCAAATATGACTGACTGGAAATCGCTGAAAAATAATTTTGCAAAAAGTCATTATCTCTATTTTTTCATTTTTTCATTTACAGGAGGTTTTTTTTAACGGTATATTTTTATTATTTCCA
>JAOZSB010000438.1 GCA_029939895.1 Desulfobacterales bacterium | reverse complement strand
AGATTGGGCGATTAATCCGAAGTAATAACTATATCTTTTTTTTCGCACTTATAACCAAAAAATGTGCAACCTATTCAAAATGAAATTAGACGAATTTGATGTGCAGTTAAGTCTGGACAGTTCCATGAAATTGGTTTAAGGTTTTCATGTCAATTGATCAAAGTTTAAAATGTAGAAATTAAGTTGACAGTCCCAATCTTTTTTGCCCAGGCTGAGTTATCTGCAAACCAGTAATTTGTCGCATGATTGATAAACCTACATGAACATAAGTTCAAAAATATTGTTTCTGTCAGTAATGTCCCTTGCACTAGGGTTTGGGTTCATGCATCATTTTGCAGGTAGCGAAACACACTTTGACAGGCTTCATATATTTTTATTCAATCTTGTTGGTGGTGGTACTATAATTATTGTATACACAATCGGCAGGGTCAGCCTGAAGGTGGTTGCATTTTTCTTTCTTTCGCTGTCCTATGCTATATTATCTTTTTTTGAGATTTATGCCCCTGCCATTGGAGTCGGTATTGCTTTGTCTGGTGTTGTCGAGTCTGCCAGGATAGAGAGATTCTCCCTTTTCCCCTGGGATTTTTTCAAAAATAAAATATTGGTATCTGATAAATTCCACCAGGCAGCACTGCTGTGCCTTTCCATTGGAGTTTTTATTTCAGCATTTGTAATCCTAAATAACGAGTATTTCAAGTGGGTGACACTTGAGAAGCTTCAGCTTGACACCTTTTTTCTTGGGTTCTCTTTTCCGGTATCACTGATTACACTATCTGTTGTTTTTACAATGATTCAGGATGAAAAAACTGCGGTTGCCTTTGATTTGAAAAATTTAAGTTTTTGGATAATCAACCTCGGAGTTATAATTTTTTTCTTATTTATACTCGCAGAATTACTTGTTCCTCAACTTGTTGCAACTATCGTACTCCTGTGTGGTGTTGTGATGATTTTCATCCTTTTTAGAAAATACTGCATCATATCCCAGCAAAAAATGTTTCTTACATCTGCCATGGTATTTCTTCTTTTCACTGCGATTACCGGGATTATCTACATCCTGTTTTCATTTATTCAGGGTGTTGATGCCAGGCTGGCAGAACTGGTTTTAAAACTCCATGCCTTTGCATCCCTCTACGGCTGGAACCTGACCGGACTTGCGATAATAATCAGAAAAAATGACTTTCCGCTTGTTCTCCACTCCCGATTTGCAATTAGCTGGCACTGGGTAACGGTCATTATTCTCGCCCCCCTTGGATACTACATGGCTCCCATGGCTCTGGTTGCCACGCTTTGTTATGTAGCTCTGCTGTGGATAATACTGTTTAGCTCTGGAATCAAAACTGCTGCATAATAGACTTGAGTTTCTGTGTTTTATAATACACTTATGGCCCGGCCCGTTTAGTCATAATGTGTCTGACGTACAACTTCCATGGACATGGGTAAACCGTTTGCTGGCCAGATTGATGAATGAAGTGGAACTCCTTGAAACTGCAATTCCAGGCCCATGCCCCCTACAAGCAATACCCGCCGTCAATTATTGATTGACGGGGCATTGCCTGGTGGGTGCTTTATTCGTCGGGTGTAAATACTTACAACTCTTTTGTATTTTGCTTAAGGGCAGAAAAAACACATATATAAATTCTGCCCTGGGTAGCTTAATGAACTATTCTTTTTCAAAAACGTCCTTGCCTGCACCGCAAACCGGGCAGACCCAGTCTTCGGGAATATCCTCAAAGGAAGTATCAGGCTCAACTCCGTTATCTGGATCGCCTTCAGCAGGGGCATAAACATAGCCGCAAACTGCACATACATATTTGTCCATACTAATCCTCCGTGAAGCAAAAATTTAATGAGTATTTCGATTATACTCTCAAAAATTAAAGTTCTTTAATAGGCAATAAAGTTTTTAAGATCCTCTTCAGTTACTTTGCCCTTGAAAAGGTTGTATGCCCATACTTGATAGCCGATTACAATGGGTATGAATAAAATGACAACAATAAGCATTATTTTCAAGGTCAAGGGACTTGACGAAGCATTGTATGCGGTTAAGCTGAGGGCAGCGTCAACGCTGGATGGAAACAGGGTTGGAAAGAGTCCGCAAATACCAAAAAAAGTAGCTCCAACAATTGTCAGAGATGATGATGCCCATGCAAGAAAATACTTTTGTTTTGACAGCATTACCCGTATTCCAAGGAGTCCTGCGACTGTCAATATGATTACAAGAAACAGGGCCGGGTTATTAAAATAATTGGCGTACAGCTTTGTAGCAAATTTTGAAGCAATAAGAAATATTACTGCAACCGCTACTAACACCGGCCATATTTTTGTTGCTGTTTTTACAACCCTGGCATTAAGCTCGCCCTCAGTTTTTATAGCAAGCCAGAGTGCCCCGTGCATCATAAACAGAAGTAAAAACAAGACTCCCCCTAAAATCCCATAGGGATTGAGCAGGGTAAATAAATTGCCGACAAACCGACTGTCAGCATCAAAGGGGATACCCTGGAAGATGTTGGCAAATGCAACACCAAAAAGAAGAGCCGGAACAAAACTTCCAATAAATATGCAGGTGTCCCAGAGCTTGCGCCACCCAGGCTCCTCCAGTTTTGACCTGAACTCAAAGGAGACGCCCCGTATAATAAGTGCGAAGAGAATCAGCATCAAAGGCGTATAGA
This sequence comes from Desulfobacterales bacterium, assembly GCA_029939895.1. GTDB lineage: Bacteria > Desulfobacterota > Desulfobacteria > Desulfobacterales > JAOZSB01 > JAOZSB01. The sequence continues at coordinate 919 of JAOZSB010000438.1, read as the reverse complement.
GTGTAGAAAACATCACTGAATATACGATTGGAAACGCTGCAAATGTCACACCGCCAGCAGTAATGAGCCACACCTCATTGCCGTCCCATAACGGCCCAAGGGCGTTAATCATTATCCTTTTGTCGGTATCAGACTTTCCAAGAAACGGATAGAGGATTCCTATTCCGAAATCAAATCCATCTGTCATGAAAAAAATTGCCCACAAAAGGCCCCATATAAAAAACCAAATAATTTGAAGTTCCATGTTATTATCCTGTTTTAATCTGTTTGTATTTGAGTTTCAGCCATGTGCTCAACAATCGGTCCTTTTTTTGCTGCTCTGGCTATTAGAAAAAAGCCAACTGCACCAAGAAAACCGTACACAAGTATAAACCCTATAAGTGAAACGCTAACCTGTGAGACAGCAATGGGCGAAACTGCATCCTTGGACTTCATGATTCCATAAACTATCCAGGGTTGCCTCCCGACTTCTGCAACAATCCAGCCCAGTTCATTGGCAATATAGGGGAGCGGAATTGCCAGAACCATGAGTTTCAGGTATTTGGGACTGTCAAGAAGCTTGTTCCTCCTGGTCCAGCCATAAAGGGATAGCAGTATCATAAGCCCGCCAGAAGCAACCATTCCCTTAAAGGCAAAGGTCACAATTAGTACCGGAGGCTGCTCATCAGGCGGGAAATCCTTCAGCCCTGTCACTTCAGCGTTAAAGTCATGGTGTGCCATAAGGCTAAGAAAACCCGGCAATGGAAGTATCTCTATTGCATTACGCTGGTTTTTCTGATCCGGCCATGCAAAAAGATAGATAGGAGCCATCTTTTCGGTTTCCCAGTGGGAATCAAGGGCAGCAAGCTTGGCAGGCTGCGACTCAGCAAGCTCTGCACCGTGGAAGTGTCCCTCGCCGGCAGTTATTATGGTGAATACA
>JAOZSB010000437.1 GCA_029939895.1 Desulfobacterales bacterium | reverse complement strand
TTATGAAATAAGCAAAAAATCTCCCAATAAACTTAATAGTAGCATCGAAGCCAATTGCTTAGTTTATACCGAAGGTCTGGTTATGAAATAAGCAAAAAATCTCCCAATAAACTTAATAGTAGCATCGAAGCCAATTGCTTAGTTTATACCGAAGGTCTGGTTATGAAATAAGCAAAAAATCTCCCAATAAACTTAATAGTAGCATCGAAGCCAATTGCTTAGTTTATACCGAAGGTCTGGTTATGAAATAAGCAAAAAATCTCCTAATAAACTTAAAATTTTAGTGGAGCTTAAATTTTTGTTTATTCCAAAGGCTGGTTATAAACAAGCAAAAAAATCCAAATACTTACTATCTGATAATTTTTTTCCCTTGTTCTGAATATATCAGAATTTTTAATAGTTGATATCCGTCATATCAATACTCACATATTTAATTCAGCTTCCATCCATTATCTAAAGGCAAATCCATATAAAACCGTGTATACTCACCATGTTTGCTTTCTACATGCAAATCGCCGTGGTGATCCAAAACAATCCCGTAACTTATGGAAAGCCCAAGCCCGCTGCCCTTTTCCTTTGGCTTGGAAGTATAGAACGGCTCAAACAATCGTTCCAGGCTTTGACTGTCAATGCCGACACCTTGATCCTCAACTATAGTACGAAGCCACTTCTGACTGTCTTTTTCAAACACCCTCGATGATATTGCCAGCTTCTTGTTGGCATTATATTCAGGGTACTTTTCATTGAGTGCGTCCCGTGCGTTGGTCAAAAGATTCATGATTACCTGCTGAATCTGCTGACTGCGGCATTTTACCGTTGGAAGATCTTCAGGCACATCAACTTCAAAGGCAATCTGGTCATGGCGCATCACTGTCTGGATCAAAGAAGCTGTCCCATTGACAATATCCACCATCCTGGCTGGCGAATGTGCCTGCTTTTCATGCCTTGCAAATGTCAGGAGATTTTTAACTATTTCTGCAACCCGCCTGGTTTCGTGAATAATTTCGCTGGCATCCTCAAAAAGAGAGGTATCCTTATCAACAGCATCAGCAATAAGCTGGGCATAATTCATGATTCCATTTAAGGGATTATTTATTTCATGGGCCACACCGCCAGCCAGAAGCCCAAGGGATTCAAGTTTCTGCTGCTGGCGCAACCGTGATTCCATCTCGGTTTTTTCTTCTTCAATTTTCCGGGCAGCAGTCATATCGCGTATCATACACAGGTGACGAGGACGCTCCTTGTCCTCAACAGTTACAGGGGCAATTGTCATATCAACCCAGACCAAGGAACCATCAGGCTTAATATAGCGTTTGCTCATATTGAATCCAGATATTTCTCCGGCATTTAATCTAACCATATTATCCAGATCTTCCTGCACATCATCGGGGTGCGTGATGCTCATCCAGTTAATACTGATCATCTCCTCAAGTGTTCTGGCGGCAATCTCTGCAAACCTGGCATTGACATTATGAATATGCCCATCCAAAGAGTCAATTAACGCAATGCCTATGGGAGCCTGTTCAAAAATCGTTCTAAGACTTTCTTCACTCTTTGTCAGTGCTTCCTCTGCGTGCCTGCGTTCTAAAGCTTCCCCTTCAAGCACCTCAATCGATATGGTGGTCTGCTGAAGCTTGTTTGCCATAAGGTTAAATGAATCAGCCAGATTGCCCAGTTCATCATTACGATCCAGGTGAATCCGGGATTCAAAATCTCCCTCACCGACCCTTTTGGCTGCATGTCCAAGGACTAAAAGAGGTTTGGCTATTTGTCTTGCAAATGCATAAGAAATGAACGCCAGAATTGTAATTACTGCAAAGCCAACCAAAAAAAATGACTTCATGGATTCAACAACGGGTTGCTTAAATAGACTGACCTGGCGATAGCAGAGTATGTACCATGATTCACCAGTGTTGCCTTTTTTATGGTCTATGGATTCAAATGTACCCCCAAATCCGTATCCATTGCCACCTTTTGTCAGTTTAACTTCTGCTGCTCCAACAATTTGTTTCTCATCAATGTTATCGAAAATAAAAGATTTTTTGCTCTTCAACTCCCTGTAAACCGAATCATGAATCCGGGTACTCAATGGTTCAAAACCTTCTTCAAAAACTACCATTCCGCCAGAGCGTGACAGCTTTACCTTTCCAAGGAGTTTGTCTTCTACGCCTGCCATCAGTGCGTCTATACTTCCAAGGATGTTGAGGTTGCATTTTAAAATGCCAATTATTTCCCTGCCTTTTTTTACAGGCACAACAAGACCAAGCACATACCCGCCCACGCTGTCATCATACCCCCGGTCATCAAAAAATATCGCCCCTTCCCCCTTATTATGCGCCCCCAGCCACCAATACTTATGACCATGGGCAAAGGTTGAAAGCTTTGAAGTAGAGGCAATCAAAGCACCATATTTGTTGGTAAGAAATATCTCTCCGTATTCGCCCTTGATGAGCTTCTGCTGGCCCTTTAAAAAGCGTGACACTTCATTATCAGTAAACTTTAGAACCAGGCTGTCTTGAGGGTCTTTTGTAGATTTCCATTTTTCATTTTGGAGTTGTATGGATTCTTTTCTTTTTGCTTCCGAAAGGCTTCCAAAGGATTGGTTGCTCATTTCCAGAGCTGTCTTTATGACATGCGCATTTGCCAGAGTCTGGCCGGTTTTTACTTTTTCAGCAAGGAGCAGGTCAAGGTCATTTGCAACTTCCTTTGCGATATTTTTGGTATAGGCAAGCTGTGACTTCAAAATCGATTCATAGCTCAGCTTGAATATAGCCAATGACGATAGAGCCATAAAGCTCAAACCGATTATTAAAATAGTAACACTAAGTTTGCTTGACAATTTCACAACTAATATCCTCTATCAGATTGTTCACTTTTGCCTGTCTTCTTAGATACAAACTTATTTGTAACAAATAAAAAATAATTAAGCAAACGATCATATTAGAAAAATATTATTACATCCAGGCCTTTACCCTTCCTCATCAGAAGCAGGCCGGGGATTCACGGCCTGTTATACTAGCAGGCTTGATTTCAAAAAAATATTATTGTATGTTTAACTAAATTAAAAAAATATTTATAAAAAAAAAGGATAAGTACAGTGACCAGGCCCGAAAGACTCTATTGTATTGACTGGATTAGATTTTATGCCATGATTGCGATTTTTTTCTATCACAGCGACAGATTCTTTAATTTCGAAGGCTGGCACGTTAAAAATAACAGCCTGAGCCTGATTTCAGATATCCATGTTTCTTTTTTCTCCTATTGGATAATGCCGCTTTTTTTGTTATATCCGGTGCATCGGTCTTCTATGCCCTGCGCTCCCGAACCTCAATGGAATTTCTCAAGGAAAGACTCCTGCGTATATTTCTTCCCTTTATTTTATTAGGGCCTTTTATTACCGCACCACCGCAGATATACCTTAACCGGCTGACCAATGCTCAGTTTAGCGGAACTTTTATTGAATTTTTACCCAGATATTTTGACGGATTTGCAGAATTTGGCGGCAACTTTGCTTGGCATGAGACCCCTTAAGTAAGTCGATCCTGAAAAATAGAATTAATGTTTGAATTAATTGACAAAAGCTTTTGTT
>JAOZSB010000005.1 GCA_029939895.1 Desulfobacterales bacterium | reverse complement strand
AAATATCTTCCCCAGGCGGTATCCTGCACCATCATGGACAAATGTCATTTATAGTATTTTTTAACATGAAATGTTTGCTGTTCAAGAGTTAATCAGTGATATCAAGCTTGCCGATCCTGTGGCGAAGGGAGCGCAGGGTAATGCCGAGTAGCTCGGCAGTCTTGTTTTTGTTGCCCCCGCTGGCCTCAAGGGCTTTTTTTATGTACTCTCGCTCGATATTTTCGAGGATGTTGTCTATGCTGAAACCATTGGGCGGGATTTCGAACATGGGACGATCAATATCTCTGGATGGCGATTTCCATTGCTTTTTGTGAATTGAAAGGGTGAGACTGTCTGGAAGTATTATATTTGTGGTTGTCAGGGCTACGGAACGTTCAATAAGATTTCGAAGCTCCCGTATGTTACCGGGAAAATCGTACTTTTGAAGAAGATCAATTGCATAGGAGGAAATCTTGTAAACTTCCTTGTCCATGTCCTTTGAAAATATTTCTATAAAGTGTTGAGCAAGGGTTCTCAGGTCGCTCTTCCTTTCTCGTAAAGGCGGGACCTTGATTTCAATTACGTTGAGTCTGTAAAAAAGATCTTCCCTGAACTTGCCATTTATTACTTCATCTTCCAGATTTTTGTTTGTGGCAGATATTATTCGGATGTCAACTTTAATATTTTCTGTTCCGCCAACCGGTTTAAAGACTTTTTCCTGAACAGCCCGCAACAACTTGACCTGGATTGGAACACTCAACTCACCAACCTCGTCAAGAAAAACAACACCTTTGTCGGCAAGTTCAAAAAGCCCTTTTTTATCGTGGGTCGCTCCTGTAAAAGCGCCCTTTTTGTGACCAAAAAGCTCGCTTTCCATGAGAGCATCAGGAATGCCTCCGCAGTTTATCACAACAAAAGGCTTATCAAATCTATTGCTCAACTTATGAAGGGAATTTGCTATCAGCTCCTTACCCGTCCCGCTTTCACCTGTTATCATGACGCTGGTTTTGGTTTTTGCGGTCTGCTGCACCAACTCATAAATATGGAGCATCTTTGGGTCTTCGCCCACAAGCATTCCAAAATGGATTGACTTATCAGGCTTTTTTTTCTGCGCCAACTGATCCCTGGTACCAGTTTTGATTTTTAATGCATTTTTTATCGCCTGTTTTAGCTCTTCGTTATCAAAGGGCTTTGGTACATAATCAAAAGCCCCTTCGTTCATGGCTTCTACAGCAAGCTCGGTGGTGGCATATGCTGAAATTAGCACAACCACGGTTTCACGATTTTTTTTCTTGGCTGCCTTTAAAACCTCAAGGCCCGTGATGTCACCAAGGCGAATATCGCACAGGATAAGGTCAAAGTCGTTTTGTTCGAGCATTTCAATGGCAGTGAGTCCATTCTTTGCAAGGGATACCTGGTAGTTCTCCCGCTTAAGCATAAGCTCAAGCAACTCACGCATGGAAAGCTCGTCATCAACTACAAGTATGTGTGGAGACTCTGGTGCAGTCATCAGTAATTAATTTCAATACCCTTTGTTGGAAAATAACTTTTTGAGCTAAACGATTATACAAATAAGCAAAACTACAGTTCAAAAACAGGCTTTCCACCAACTATGGTCATTATCGCCCTGCCCTTTAATTCCATCCCGGCAAAGGGTGTGTTCCTGCTTTTCGACTTGAATTTTTCTGGCTCAACAATGTATGAAAGTTCCGGGTCAATGATAGTTATATCGGCTGGAAGATTTTTCTGAATACCATTATCAAGCCCGAGTATTTTTGCTGGATATTTTGACATCTTTTCGATTATCGAATCGATTGTCAAGATGCCTTTGTGGACAAGGGCCATTGAAAGGGGCAAAGACGTTTCAAGCCCAACTATTCCATTTGCTGCAATATTGAACTCCACTTCTTTTTCGACAGCATTATGGGGTGCATGATCCGTGGCTATCACGTCAATGGTTCCATCAACAAGCCCGTCAATTATTGCATCACGATCTTTTTCAGTCCTGAGGGGCGGATTCATCTTGGCATGGGTGTTGTAACCAGTCACTGCTTCATCTGTAAGAGTAAAGTAATGGGGTGCGGTCTCGCAAGTCACTTTAATCCCGGCAGCCTTTGCTTCACGGATAGCACGAACCGATTCAGCAGCACTCACATGAGCAATATGGATAGCAGTTCCAGTCAACTCTGACAGGGCAATGTCCCGCATCACCATTATAGATTCGACTGCATTTGGTATTCCCGCCAGCCCCATGCTGGTTGACTGTTCCCCCTCGTTCATTACTCCATCAGGTGAAAGATGCGGCTCCTCACAGTGAGAAATTACAGAAAGTCCAATGCCAGCGGCGTATTCCATTACCCTTCGCATCATGAGACTGCTGACAACTGGCATTCCATCATCGGAAATTGCTACTGCCCCAGCATCCTTAAGTTCACCATATTCGCACATGGCCTCACCCGATAAATCCATACTGATAGCAGCGACAGGGTAAACTCTTGAACAGCCTGCCTTTTGCGCCTGTTTAAGAATAAACTCGGTAATCTGAGCATTATCGTTAACAGGCTTTGTGTTAGGCATGGCGCATATCGCTGTAAAACCACCCCAGGCAGCCGCAAGTGCACCAGTGGCTACTGTTTCTTTATATTCATGACCAGGCTCCCTTAAATGCACATGCATATCTATAAGGCCCGGAACAACAAGCTTGCCCGTTGCATCAACAACCTTTTCACAGTCCGCTGGCTTTTCAATATTCTCGCTGATATGGCTGATCACACCATTGGAAATATATATATCGGTAATTTGGTCTATGGTTCCTGGATCAAGAACCCTTCCGTTTTTTATTAAAACATTCATATTAAGCTCCTCCGGCGACAAGGTATAAAATAGCCATTCGGACAGCTACGCCGTTGGTGACCTGGTCTAGAATTATCGACCACGGCCCGTCTGCTGCTTCCGGGGAGATTTCTACCCCTCTGTTTATTGGTCCAGGGTGCATAACCAATACATCATCTCCTGCCAATCCAAGGCGTCTGGGAGACAGGCCATAGAGACGTGCATACTCCCTTTCAGTCGGAAACATAAATCCCTTCTGCCGTTCCTTTTGAATCCGCAGCATCATGACTACATCCGCACCCTTTACGGCTTCGTCTGCATCTATAACGACCCTTGCACCCATTTTCTCAATCCCCTTTGGGATCATAGTGCCAGGGCCTGATACCACAACTTGCGCTCCCATCTTATTAAGCCCAATAATATTGGAACGAGCCACACGACTGTGCTGTATATCCCCGATTATTGAGACCTTTAGCCCTTCAATTTTTTCTTTTTTCTCTTTGATCGTCATCAAATCAAGCAACGCCTGAGTCGGATGAGCGTGCATCCCATCTCCTGCATTTATTATGGCTGGCTTTTCCAAAACCTTTGCCAGCATATGGGGAGCACCAGCAGCCGAATGCCTGAGAACTACAATATCCGGTCGCATAGCTTCAAGATTTTTTACAGTGTCAATAAGAGTCTCACCTTTGACAATACTGCTTCCCGATGCTGCCAGACCGATGCTGTCTGCACTCATCCTTTTTGCCGCCACATCAAAGGATATCTTTGTCCTTGTGCTGGGTTCGTGAAAAAACAGCACCACAGTCTTGCCCCTCAATGTAGGAACTTTCTTAATAGGACGCTCCGAGACCTCTTTCATGCTTTCGGCAGTCTCAAGAATTAACCCAATATCCTCCCTTGTAAGGGTTGTCATATCGAGGATGTGCTTGTTAGATAAATTCATGTTTTCTCATATCTACTCAATTATTTTTCTTCTTAACTTTTGAAACAAACCCTATTCCAATAAATCAAACAACCTGCTCCATCTGACTTTTTTAAGAGTCAGGCCACTTACCTCACTGTTCCATGACCAGTAAATAAGAAATGCCTTTCCTTTTACAGTCTTGGTATTTACAAAGCCCCAGAACCTGCTGTCATGGCTTGAATCCCTATTGTCCCCCAGAACAAACAGGGAATCCTCAGGTACAATCATGGGGCCAAAATCATCCCTTTTTGGGCTGTAATTTTTCCCTTCATAATATTTGCCATGATCGTTCTCAACAGGTTTTCCATTGACAAGGAGATGCTTGTTTCTCATCTCAACCACATCGCCCTGTGTTCCTATAACTCTTTTGATAAAATCCTTGTCAGGGTCATTCGGGAACTTAAACACCACGATGTCACCCTTTTCAGGCCCAGAAAATTCAATGACAGACTTCATAAAAAAAGGAATCTTTATCCCGTAACTAAATTTATTGACAAGTATATGGTCGCCTATCTGAAGCGTAGGTATCATTGAGCCAGAAGGTATCTTAAACGCCTGCACAACAAATGACCGGATAAAAAGAGCAAGCAGTACAGCCACAAACAGAGCCTCAAGGTTTTCTCTTACAATACTTTTATAAACTTCAGCTTCAGCAGCCTCTTCCGACTTGTCATGATTTTTCTTTTTCAAATCCAGTAAAACCTTTCTAAAGAATTTCTTATATTTAATTGGTTTATCTCTGTGATTTTTTAAAGAGATAAACCAAAAAATTTTATGCTGTTGGAAGCGTAAACTGAGGTTCGCCCAGGAGAAAATCTCCATTGGCAATCCAGTCTTTTAAAATCCCTGCAATTTCCCTTGCCATGACGATACTCGAAAGGGGAACAGTAGGAATCTGGGTTCCATTAAAATCGATAGATCCGCTTTTTAGCTGTGCATAGCTGACCTGCCCAAGGGACTTTGCCAAACCAGCAGGGTAATCGTTCCCGTAATCAACGATCTGCGTAAAAAGTTCATCATCAGAAACTCCAGTATATTCAGCCATACCCTCGTTAAGTATTGGAATTGGGATGCCAAGCCCCACAGCCAAAGACGAACCATATCCTATAAGACTTATCCCCCTGAGCCATCTTGAGTTCATCTCCTTCATGTCACCCATCACAAAAATGGTACCTGAAGGCGATAAAGGTGCACCCTTTGGTGTCCTTTCCTTGCCAGGAGCATGCTGGGTACCCTGCCATGTAACGTAGCCCTGGGCACCGCCAAGAAAAATTCTGGTTCCAAGCCCTATTGTTTTATACAAAGGGTCGTTAAAAAGCGGGGATAACTGGCCAGCTGAGCAGTAATTTGCATTGCCCATTTTCGGCTTTAACACACCCATGTAGGTATATTTTATTTTCTTAGCCATATTAATAGCACAATTGTAGTTCTGATAGGCGTTTCTGGGATTTGTTAGAACCGCATATGGCAGATCTTTAATATTTAATGTTTTTTCAGCTGCCCTGTTGGGATAGCAGTCTGTCCCATAAGCAGTTGCTTTCAGGTGCACATCTTTTCCTGCAACAAGATCTTCAATTACATGACCACCACCATAATTGAATTCGCCAGGATGCTTTTTATTCAGAGGATCATCCTCACACGGCTCAGTAACCCCGACGTAGCAATCAACAGCAGCTAGACCAGAGTAAGCAGGTACATTATTCATCCATACCTTCGAGGCCTTTATTGTTGGCTGGGTATGACCAAAATTTATAAAAGCCCCAGATGAACACATTGGCGCAAAGGTGCCGGTTGTAACCACGTCCACGCTTGATGCTGCATCAACAGGCCCGTGTTCTTTGACAATCCTGATCATCTCATCAGCCGTGACAACGACTGCCTCACCTTTTTTAATTTTTTCGTTAATTTCTTGAAATGTTTTATTGATTCTGAAATCGCTCATTAGAGTCCTCTCTTTATTATTCTTCATTTTTGCAAACCCCTATGGGGCTGCTTTATAAATGAATGCTTATTCCTTATAAGCATTGAGTTTAGATGTCACATTATTTTTTATCCACTTTGCGTCCCACCATTCAACAGGGTTTACAAAGGTGTCGTGTACAATCATAGAGTAATGGAGATGATCACCTCCTGCAAGACCAGTACTTCCAGTTTTTCCTATCACATCTCCTTTTTTGACAATATCGCCCTGTTTCACCATTACGGAACTCATGTGGGCGTACATACTAAAGAGGCCAAAACCGTGGTCAATGACTACGGTGCGGCCATAAATCCCCACATCCCCGGCAAGGGCAATCCTTCCACTGTTGCCGGCCGGAATCGGCGAGTTAGAATTTGATGCCAAATCAATACCCATGTGAAACTGCTCATCAATTTTTTTGCCTTTGTACCGGTATTCCCTGTGATCCGCAAAACTGGCTCTTCTTGCAGATTTTGGAAGTCTTTCAAAGCGGCCCTTCCAATGCAAAATTTTATCTGTAGTTTTAGTCACGGAAACAAAAGTCAGATAGTTTTCTTTTCTTAGCTTGTTATTTATTAAAACGAATTTTGCAATTTTCTTATCACCAGAGCTTTCCGGTACCTCCACGTCAAAGGATGGAAGTTTTCTGTTGAGAAAACTCAGTGGCAGATTAATTACATCTTTTTTAAATCGTTTTCTTTTAACATAATAGTTAAAGCCAATTTTGGCATCATTGCCTGCAACATCAACTGCTTTTAAATGAATGGGTGTGTTTTTTCCCTTTGCATGGCCCAGAGCAAAAAAAGAAATATATTTATTCTTATCCTTAAAATAACCAGAATGCCCTGGAAACAATTCTCCATCCACCACTACTCCGTGTTTTGAACATTTTTCTGAAAGTGTGTAGATAGCCAGAGCGGTTCCACCCGGACTGATATAATGGTTTTTCGAAAGTACGTTAATAACAGGTTTTTTTGTATCTACGACTATGCCCTTTTCTGCATAGGCCACGTTTCCTTTTAAAAATCCCTTCCAGGAATAATCCGTTACAGCTATGCGAATTACAGCAGTACCATCATTGATCCCAATTTTACCGGGTTCGAATGTCAAGGTGAGAACATCGTCATGCACACCGCTCCCACCGTTGATAAAAGATCCTTCATAGTCTTTTTCAAGAAGAGGAATTTCCTTACCTTCTGTTTTTAATGCAACCCAGACTTTTTTCAGGCCACTTTTTTTATCACCTACTAAAAGGGTTACCTGTGTTTGGGTTCCAAAAATGACGTTATTTGGCTGGAATTCGAATACTGGCTTTTCACCCTCCAGCCTGATCACAACAAAAATGACGATAAATATAAAAACAAGTGAAGTAATCGCCAAAATGATACGAAGTCCCTTTTTATTATCTTTTTTCTTCAACTCAAACTCCAAAACTATTAATAATGTTTTTTTACATTTCTAATTAACCTTAAATACTAACAAGATTGTCTGAGCTAATCAAGAACTGTTTTGACTTGTTTCAAAAACATGTAAATTATTTTTCCTGCACATGCCCTTTTCAAGTCAAAATCAATATTATTGTCCTGTTTTTAGAATGGAAAACCACAGATATGACAATACTTATCTGCCCGAAAGAGCCTGACTTTATGGCAAATAATTCTAAATATGGAACAAATTCAAATGAAGGGGATTTATTGGAAATTCTTTATGAGCATCATAAACAAAATTTTAAAAAAGGGCTAAATCTACAAAAACCAATTCTGACAGATTTCAGCATCCTGGTGTAAATCCGATCAATCGTCGATTTTATGGCAAAAGAAAGCCAACACTACAAGCAAAAACACTTCGTAATGCAATTTGATCGAAAAAGTTTCAGCAGACAAACAATACCGCCCAAAGCAATTGTTCAATATCTAAATAATTCCTGATGAGCAATAACCAGTGTCATACTGCATGAAATTAAGTTTTTAAATAATCACAGTAAAATCTAAAACCGTACAAAGTTCCAGCTTACAGTGTCCCGATTCCTGGGATACCGGCAGCACCTGTGTCTGCATATTTTGTTAAAAACTGGTCCAGCTTGCTTTCCGTCTCAGAGTTAAGAGCATCAAAACATATAAAAAACTTATTATCTTTTTTTCCAGCAACACTGCATGGCAAGTCAATCACAAATTCATTACAGTTTATCGTAAGGGCATCAGCATCGTCAATGGATTCGTCGTCGGAAATAATACATATCCCACCTATGCTCATGTCTATAATTTCACACTCAACAGTTTTACTTTTAATCAGAACCTCAACTGCAACATCACCTTTAAGCTCAAATCTATCTTCGTTGCGCTCATTGCTAAAAAAGTTCTTTATTTTATCCATAAAAGTTCCCATGACGCTTCCTTTCCTGTAAGAGGGTGTCATACTTCTTTATTTATATAAAAATATCTTAATCTTGCAAACTTATTTAAAGGCTGTTTTTTTTTAGAATATCGCTAAATGTAAAATGAAAATATATTTTCCTAACCAGTTATTTTTATATACAATAAATCATGGCCGCTGTCAAGTTATAATTGAATTATTATTGAAATTTCATAGTTTATTAATATGAAAACGAATCAAGATAAAGTAATTTCATATTTATGCAGTATGACCACTATTTTCAGTGACCGAAAATATATGATTTGATAGATCAGAAGAACCTTAAAAACTTCTAATTATTAGTGTATCTGCGTTGGGGTATCTTACTTTTAAGAGGAGCGCAACGGGGGCTGTATGTACAAAAACCCGTCCTTGCGGACGGGTTTTTTTAATTACAAAATATTGGGACTAATTTGATACTTCATCATGATCGGCTAAATAAAATCATGCAGAGCCGACTTCTTCCTTCACGCTTACTGCCATCTTAAACAGCACAGTGATAGCAAGTGCACCGATTGCATAAATACCCAGAGTTATAACGATTTCTGGAAATGTTGGCACATATTCGCTAACATGATGAAGGGGGTTAGGTACGAATCCACCGGAAATCATACCAAGCCCCTTGTCGATCCAGGTACCAACAATAATCACTACACAGGCAATGATAAGTGTGGTCTCATTTCTTCGCAATGCTGGAACCACAAGCAAAATGATACCAGTAAGCATAAAAATGGCAGAGGCCCACATCCAGGGTACAAGAACACCGTGTCCATGGAGTCCCATAAAAAGGTATGTGATATGATCCATGTGTTCGGGTATGTTGCTGTAAAAAGCGACAAACACTTCACAAAGAAAGAAAAACACATTGATAATAATGGCGTAACAGACAATCTTTGAAAGAGTCTGTATCTGTTCTTTGCCTGGATCAAATTTCGTGAACTTTTTTAACAGAAGGCACAAAAGAATCAATAAGGAAGGCCCCGCTGCAAATGCAGAGGCCAGGAATCTGGGGGCGAGTACAGCCGTGAGCCAGAAACCCCTGCCTGGAAGTCCGCAGAAAAGAAATGCTGTAACAGTATGGATACTGATTGCCCATGGTATTGAAAGAATAATAACCGGTTTTAACCATTTCTGATAATGTGTCCCATTCCTTTCGGCCTGCAACACGTTCCACCCAATCACAAGGTTGAGAACCAGGTAGCCGAACAGCACAATGGTATCGTAAAACAGCACCGAGTTGGGGGATGGATAAATCCAGACATTAAGTATTCTCATGGGTTGGCCAAGATCTACAAGGACAAAGGTAAGACACATTACGATAGCACCGATAGCTAAAAATTCACCAAGAATCGTAATCTTTCCAAAAGCCTTATAATCGTGGAGGTAGTAAGGAAGCACCACCATAACACCACCTGCTGCCACTCCGACAAGATAGGTGAAATTGGCGATATAAAAGCCCCACGACACGTCTCTTGTCATACCTGTTATTCCCAGCCCCTCTTTGAGCTGGTAAAGAAAGAACAGAACACCTATGCCGGCAATGCCTGCCAGGATGGTCAGCAATCCGTAGTATTTTTTTGAGCCTTTAATAGATAATTCAAGCATAATCACCTCATACTATGTAGTAAACTGCGGGGCTTGCGCCCAGCTGAAGTTTACGGCGAATTGTATAGTTTTCCTTCAGGGCCTTTCTGACATTAGATTCAGAGTCCTTCAGGTCACCAAAAAGGATTGCACCTTTGGAAGCCTCAACACAAGCTGGCATTTTGCCAACAGCGAGCCTTTCAGCGCAGAAATTACATTTTTCGACCACGCCCATCATGCGTGTTGGAAACTCAGGGTTCATGTGTTTAATAGCAGGCCGTGGATCCTTGAAGTTGAAACTCCTTGAACCGTATGGACAGGCCGCCATGCAGAAACGACACCCAATGCATCTGTGGAAGTCCATAAGGACTATTCCGTCATCCCTTTTAAAGGTCGCCTGGGTAGGGCAAGCCCTGCAACAGGCAGGCTCTTCACAATGATTGCAAAGAACAAGAAAGGGAAGGTGCTTTATCCTGTCGTTAAGGTAAGTGTCATCAATGGTTGGGAATACATGCTTGAATTCATCTTTCCATAACCACTTGATCTCGTGATTTTTATCATCATGTTTTGGGATATTATGAGCCTTGTCGCATGCCTCAATCATAGGCTCGAGATCCTCGGCTGAATGGAACTTACGTGTATCAATAACCATGGCCCAGTGTTTGGCTGTAAGTGCAGCTGAGTTTTTCGAAGTCTTTGTAGCCACAGAATCATCCGTGCCCGACGATGCAAAAGAACCAGCCACTTGCATGGATCCGAGTCCCACTGCCGTAGCCCCCGTTATTTTCAGAAAACCTCTTCTACTGCTTTTCATTTTTTAGTCTCCTTCGGGTTATCTATATGGCAGTCCCAACAGTAAGGATCAACAGATGCGTAGGTATGACACCTGTCACAAAATTTATCCTTGTTGGAATGGCAATCAAGGCAGGTATTGGAAAGGCTCATGTTAAATTCTTTGCCCTTCTCGTTAACAAAAACCCGGTTACCGTTACGGACAACATCATGGCGCCAATCGTCAAGAACTTGCATATGCTCGCGTTTCATGTACTCCTTTTCATAAACGCATGCTCCTGCGGCCTTTGCCTTATCGGTATACTCTACTTGCGGTAATGGCGCTGCCTTGCCAACATTGTACCATATCGGGAAAGCTACAATCAGCAGAAAAACAACCACACCTGTAAAAATAATGCCCTTATCATTCATCAGACTCTTCCTCCCTTCCCGGCAGATCTTCAAAACGCAGGTTTGTCGTTCTCGCATTCTCGCCAGGCATTATCAGGGCATTCGCTACAAGCTCGGTAAGCCCTGTGACATCAACACCCGGAACCCAGTAGTCAATCAAAGTCGGAAGTGCCGCCCTGTCGATAGCGCAAACACAGGCAACCATATTGACATCATTTTTTTCATGGACATGCTTGATAGCGTTACCCCTGGGGAGTCCGCCAGCCATCCTGAGTTCCATATTTTCACCTGCGTTCAGGCCAGAACCACTGCCGCAGCAGAAGGTCTGTTCTTTAATTGTATTCGCAGGCATTTCAAAAAAGTTATTACAAACACTCTTCAGAACGTACCTTGGTTCCTCAAACATTCCCATGCCTCTGGATGTGTTGCATGAATCGTGGAATGTCACATTAAGATGATCGTTCCTTGTAGGATCAAGATCCAACTCGCCATGTTTTATCAAGTCAGCCATGAATTCAGCAATGTGTATCATCTTTGTGGATGATGCATGCTCGAACCTTGTGCCTGTAATCGGGGAAACCGGGGTTTCCAGAAAGTCAGCAGGGCCATTCATGGTTGCCATGTACTGGGTGATAACCCGCCACATGTGACCGCATTCTCCACCAAGAATCCATTTAACACCAAGCCTCTTGGCCTCCATGTACATTTTGGAGTTGAGCCTTTTCATCATCTCATGGGATGTAAAGAAACCAAAGTTGCCACCCTCGGAAGCGTATGTACTCCAGGTGACCTTGAGTCCCTTAGATTTGAGATAATGGAACAGTATCAGGTAGCCCATTGCTGTGTATGTGCCAGGATCGGCAAAAACATCACCAGAAGGGGTAATAAAGAGGACATCAGCACCCTTTTCGTTAAAAGACGGCTCAACCAGTACGCCAGTAACTTCTTCTATGTCTTCAACGAAAAAATCTATCATGTCCTTAAAGGCATGAGGCTGAATACCAAGATGGTTACCTGTTCTGTAGCAGTTGGCTGCCGGTGTTGCTATCCAGTCAATGTTAAGACCAATGAGATTGAGAAGCTCACGTCCGAATATGGTAATTTCAGCAGTATCAATTCCATAGGGACAGAAAACTGAGCATCTGCGGCATTCAGTACACTGGAAGAGGTAGTACCACCATTCTTTTAGTACTTCCAGGGTCATGGGTCTTGCACCAGCCCATTTACCAAACATCTTGCCAATTTTTGTATAGTCGTTTCTATAGACGGAACGAAGCAGCTCGGCCCTTACGACCGGCATATTCTTTGGATCACCGGTACCGATGAAAAAATGGCACTTATCGGCGCATGCCCCGCACCTTACACATATGTCCATGTAAATCTTGACTGAACGGAACTTATCAAGCCTTTCCCTAAAACCTTCGGAGATAATCTCCTGCCAGTTTTCAGGCAGCTTCCAGTCGTCGTCAAGTGGGTTCCAGGATCTTGCGTTCGGAAGACTTATATAATCAAGACTTTTGGGATTTCCTGCGTAGCAGTACATCCCCTTCCGAATATCAATCGGTGTATCCATCCAGCTAGTCTTGGGAGGAGTCCGATCAATGTTTCCCAGAAATTCGTCTGTTTTTGGAAGGTCTGACATTATTTACTCCTTTTCAACAGGCAATCCAGCCTCTATCATTTTTTCCCTGAATTCTTCCTCATACTCGTCGTATGTATGTACCTTCACAGGGTAGTTCCAAGGATTCACATATCTTTTCTCACGTGTGTTAGCAGCCATATTCCTGGTGGGGCTAAGGAAGATGCCGGCCATATGCATGAGCTTGCTGAATGGAAAATATGCAAGCAATACACAAACAAGAAAAAGGTGTGCGAAAAAAAGGCCGTCTATGCCGGGTTCAACGCTAAAACGGAAGGTGACCAGGCCCATAGCCAGCGCTTTAATTGCTGTGATATCCACCTTTGCAAAATAACGCATGAGAATTCCAGTACCTGCAATCCCGATAATAAGAAAAAGGGGAAAATAGTCCTGAATCAGAGAAATGTACCTCACCTGAGGGTTCAGCATCCTTCTTGACAACAGAAAAATGACAGCTCCAAGAAGGGCTATACCCGACAGAAAAATTCCAGGTACACCAATCTGAAAAAACCCGTCAACTTGTTCCAGAAGACGAATTGCAAAGGGCACGGGTTCTATAAAAAACCGCAAGTGCCTTACAAGGGTCGCCAGGAATGAATAATGAAAAATCAGGGCAAAAAGCCAAAGCCAGATTTCCCATTTGAAGATAAGCTTGTTATCATCATCAAAATTGTTTGTGGTGTTCCTGAAAAGCGACCTGAACAAAAGGACTTCAAGCAGCATTCTAATAAATACCATGAAGCCATTGGAGGGGTTGTCAATCCTGTTTGGTTCAATCCAGGGCAGCGTTTTTTGCTGGCCACAAGTGGTTGCGATGGGGAATGGCACAGCCGATTTCGCCCAACCCGCAATTTTCGTAACGAACCCTATAACAAAGATAACCAGGGCTGCGTAGGGTACAATCACCCCGAAAAACCAATCAAGGCCCGGTATCTTTGACAGGAAGAACGCTCCGAATGCCAGCGCCAAGACTGCCAAGAGGGAAGACATGTAGTTAGTGTTCATATAGAATTTCCTCTCAATAAAGTTATATCCCGCATTTGCGGTAAAATCTAAAAAATACTGATATTTTTTTTTGATTTCAGATCTTTTTTGAAATCCAAAATCATAAATCCTGCTATGATGTTGTCGCTGTTCCTTCTTCATCCTGCACAAGACCCGCCCTTTTGAAAGCCTTGTACGTAGTATTTCTCATCTCATTGGCCTTTAAATCGAAAATCTTTTCCCGGCAGTTCATATAGCTGTTGAAAGCCAGCAGGCCTATCTCATCAATTTTGATTTCAAATTCAAGGAGTTCTTCAAGAATTTTCGGGTCCGCAGCAATTTCCTTTTTTAGGAAGCCCCGCACTACCTGTTTGAGCAAAAAAACAAACCCTATTGCCTGGGCTGGCGTGAACGCCTGGACTGCACGAATCTTGATAACAGGGTCGAGAAATGATAAAACAGTTTCTCTGTCCAGACTACCTATCAACTCGTCAAAAATCGAAGCAAGGGATTTATTGAATGTGTTTCCTACAGGGTTTGCAAAGGGGTCGCTATTGGAGAGCATAAAGCGGGACGTATCGATTGGATATGTTGAAGCAATATCATCAAACCATTTCTTGACAATCTTTGCTTTTTGTTGTTCCAAAACACTAATTAAACTCATATCGCCCCTATATTCAGCACCTTATGCTTAACAATATTTTTAATTATAATCTTAAAACAATGGGCATACTGCCCTTCGCCTACAAATCCAAAGGGGTTGTATAAAAAAAAACACCCCTTCCTGTCAAGTATAAATAGTGAAAAAAGTGCTTGAGGGCAAAACTTTAGCTTGTGTAATTCTGGATTAATTGATTCAAGCCACTCAATTATTTAAAGTTTAAAGATCCGATCAAAATTCTTCATTTTTAAAAACCTCAATAAATTCCCAACCCGGAAGCGATTAGTTATCTGGCCCGGTTTAAAATCAACACCGGCTTGCGGTGGACTGGCGAGGAAAACAGCAGCCCCAATATAAACGAGGGTAGATAGGCAAGCAATGATTGACACAAAAATGTAAGCTCATTGCTTTGAATAATCAACAAAACCTCGATTTAACCGACATTGAGGTCAAGTCCTTTCTGTCCTTTCCATTTTGACAGCAACCACTTTTTGTAACGATCATAAATAACATATAATGTCGGCACCACACCGAGCGTCAAAAGGGTTGAGAGCAGCAGGCCGAAGATAATTGCCACTGCCATGGACTGCCAGTACTGGGATGATTCAGTGTCGTACTGGTATGACAGATTTATAAAATCGAGATTTAATTTAAATGCCATAGGTGCAAGACCTAAAATTGTAGTAATAGCCGTCAGCAAGACTGGCCTGAACCTAATCATGCCGGCGGTTATAACTGCGTCATATACTTCAAGGCCCCGTTCCTGTAATTGCCTGATTGCGTCAAGAAGAACAATAGCGTTATTTACAACCACTCCAGCAAGACTTATCACCCCTATCCCACTCATGATTATCCCAAAGGGCAGATTAAACACAATGAGACCGGCAAATACCCCTATAAGCGATAAAACAATAGATGCAAAAATTATCATGGGAATCAGAATCGAATTAAACTGCACCACCAAAACAGTACCCATAATAAAGAGGGCCATTAAAAATGCCAGCACAAGAAATTCTTCTGATTCTTTCTGATCCTCAGCAGTTCCGCCAAAATTGTATGTAATTCCTGGAGGGAAAGGATATTTTTCAACTTTTTTCTGAAATTTTGCCCGGACATCAGCATCAGCCCTGATCCACGGTTGTACTTCTGCGCCTGCATTCAATACCCTTTTTCTGTCATCATGTTTTATTGAGACCGGCCCTGGTACAAGTGTTGCCGATGCAATGGATGCCAGGGGGAGTGAACTGCCAGTGGGTGTGGGAATCGTAATATTTACCAATTGCGTTGTTGACATGTGATAGAATTCCGGCATCCGCAACAGGATATCCTGCTCATCATCACCATGCCCAAAGGAACCGCTCCTGATACCACCCACAGCTAATTGCAGAAAATTAGCCACAGTTCCCTGGTCAAGCCCGAACATCCCGGCCCTTGCACCATCAATTCTCCATTCAAGGGTCGGCTGAGACGTAGCTGCATCATCTGTTGGTTTTGCTACACCTTCGGTTTCACTCATCAGAGCCTTCATGTCAGCAATGACATAGGCCATCTGGTTCAAATCATCCCCATAAATATCGACAGAAACAGGCTTCCCAGATGATGGCCCGTCAGTAGGCGTTACAACATCATATTCAGCGCCATAGAGGGGATATGTAATGCGGTTGCCACCAGCATCAAGACCTTCAATTCGGTTTCTCATCTCTAAAACTGTTGTTGATGTTTTTTCTTCCCGCAAATCACGATCAACAAACTGAATACGCGCATTAACAGGGGCTTCCCCTATTGATATTGCAACGCTTGCAGCTTTCAGGTTCTTTATTGGTTTATCATAACCGCTGCCTGGTTTACCAAAAAGACGAGCTTCAAGTTGTGCACTCAAGCGGTCTGCTTCTTCAAGACTTACACCTTCCGGGGGTTTTATTTTGCATTCAATTATACTCGGGTCCAGGGTTGGGAAAAACTCTGTTCCCGCCCCAAATACACCGTAAAATACCATTGAAAAAATCAGGAGGCTCCCTGCGGTGGTGAGCGTCCAATAGGGCCGATCAAGCACGTATTTCAACCAGCGGCCATAGGCAATGACCAGAGGATAGGATGGTATTTCAGACTCGGAAATGCCCCCCTGGACTCCTGGTTGCCCTTCTACCGTCCCCAGAGCCTTTTCACCTGACGGTTCATCGACTTGTTCAACTATTTGTCCATCTTCCCAATCACCGGGTTGAGCATCATCTTCCTTCTTCCTTCTCATCAAAAGAGAACACAAGGTAGGATTGATAACCAGCGCTACAAAAAGAGAGCTGAGAAGAACAGTAATAACTGTCTTGGGTAGATAACCCATGAATGATCCCATCGTACCGGGCCAGAATATCATAGGGAAAAATGCTCCCACTGTTGTTGCAGTTGAAGCAATAACTGGCCATGCAACTTCGGAAGTGCCGAGCAATGCGGCCTTTGCTCTGGAAAGTCCTGTGGAGAAATGCCTGTAAATATTTTCCACAATTACAATCGCATTATCGACCAGCATTCCAAGTGCCATTATTAAGGAATACAGCACCATCATATTGAGTGTAAAATCAAACAAGGAAAGAAAAACCATGGAAAGAAGCATTGAAAATGGAATCGCCATAGCTACAAGGACGGCATTTCTTGCGCCAAGCCCGATAAAAATAACTATCAGCACCAGAATAAGTGATGTACCGATTCCGTTTTCCAAATCTGCAAGCATATCCCTGACCTCCTTGCTCATGTCAAGGGATTTGATAATATCAACATCTTCTGAAAGCCCAAGGTCTTTGATGGTTTCTTCGACTGCATCTGTCAGGGCCAAAAGGTTATCACCAGATTTTTTCATTATTTCAATGCTGACGGATTTTTCTGGTGCAATATATTTATCAATGGAGGATTCACCATCAGCCGCAGTAAAATCATAATGTCGCGCCCGTGATTTCTCATCTTCAAAGCTATACCGGACATTTGCAAGATCACGCATATAAAGCGGAGTACCATCACTTGATGTTGCAATCACCAGACTAAAAATCTCTCCAGGTGTCTGAAATTCTCCAGGTGCCCTCATCACAATTCGATTCGTTGTCCCCTCGGATGCCCCGGCACTGACATTTCTGTTTGTACCAGCAAGAACCTGTTGAATCTGAGTCATGTTAATTTTGTAATAGTGCATCCGTTCAGGGTCTACTTCAATCAGGATAACCCTGTCCCTGCCTCCGCGCAACTCTACTCCCAGCACACCGGGAATCCGTTCGAGTACATCTTCAATTTTTTCAGCCAGCTCATATAACTGGGAAAGCGAAACATTTTCTTTACCCACAAGACTTAGTACAACAACAGGCACATCACCCGACAGGGAAAACTCCTTAATTACAGGTTCATCAACATCATCAGGAATATTTGCTTTTGCTTTATCGACTCCATCCCTAACGCGGGAAAGTGCCACCTCGGTTTTAACACTTGGATCAAACTCAAGGGAAATTACAGACATTCCCTCAGAAGAAGTACTTTTTAACTTCTTTAAACCTTCAATGCCCTCCAAGTCAGTTTCCATGGGAATTGTAATAGAGATTTCCACATCAGTGGGGTTTGCTCCTGTCATCATGGTTGTCACTAAAATAACCGGAATCCTGATATCTGGAAAATTTTCCCGGGGCATCTCTTTATAAATCTTAGACCCGGCGATCATAATTCCCAAGCACATTACCAAAACTGCCATAAAATGTTTTATTGAGAACTTCGTTATTAACAATTCATTATTCCTTTATTTTTCGTATTCACAAACTTGAATTTTCATATTTACTTTTCTTTATCAGGTCATGAAAGATATGGTTATTTGTCTTTATTTTTCATCTGATTCTGGTTCGTTATCAAACTCTGGCTTTATAAATTTTCCATCATCCACAAGAATATTTACCTTTTCACCACCAACAAGGCCCTTCCAGCCAGCTACAATTAATCGGTCCCCTTGAACCAGGCCTGCCTGAACCAGCACATTACTTCCGTGTATTGAAATTGGCTCAATATTTTTAGATTTTACAATTTTTGAGCCATCACTTTCTTCGACCACAAGCACTTGAGGCCCTATATCTGTTACCTGGATAGATTTAACTGGAATAGTTACAGCATTGGGATAGTATAAGTATTCAATCCTGCTTCGCACAATTAACCCATGCTTTAATGCTCCAAATGGATTCGGCAATTTAAGTTCAACTGTGAAAGTATTACTTTCAGGATCAGAGGCCTGCGCTATACGGGCGATTTCCGCATCAAGCTCAACACCAGCTTCTGCTCCGCCGGTTAATTTGGGCAATCCTGGAATTATAAGCTTTGGCCTGATCCGCAGTTCAGCACCCTGCATATTTTTCCTGATAAACTCCTTTGCACCTTCGTTTGTAGGATCCAGAAAAGCGACATAACGATCAGGAACATTAACTGATACCCGTAAAATTTTTAGATCATATATAATGGCAACTGGCGTACCAGACGAGACCAATTCTCCAGGCTGAACCAGGTATTCTTCAAGTCGTCCTGAGAATGGGGCTATAAGTTTTCCTTTTCCGATTCTATATTCAAGCAGATCAATCGAGGCTTTAAGTTCTGCAATTTTTGAATTGGCAAGAGTTATTCCGGCTGTCGCTTCCTTGATCGCCAACTCAGCAGACCTAATTCCAAGGCTGGCACTGTTAAGATTTTGCTTTGCCCGAAAAACTGACAATTCTGCCTGGGTCAATGCATTTTGAGCATCATCTAATTGAGAGAGTGTATTAACTTTCTTTTTTGCTAATCTTTTAACCCTGTTAAACTGCTTTTTTGCCAGTTTATGATTTGATTCTGCTGACTCCAATGAGATTTCTTGAATTTTCAAGTTTTTTTGACTATTTGTCAGGCTCACCAAAGCACTTTCTTTTTTGATATGACCTAAATTTACATTCTGGGATGCTGTTTCAAGTGCGGCTTCAAGCTCCTTCTTATTTAAACGGAGGGCTTGAGTATCAATTTCTGCTATTACGTCACCCATTTCAACAGGGCCACCTTCCGGGAAAAACCACTTTTCCAAATTCCCAGAAAATTCAGCCTTTACCGTGGCAACACGGTCAGCATTTATTATGGCCGGCAATGTTAACGATTCAATGAATTCTTCGGTTTGAATGGTCATGACTTCAACATTAGTCATTTTCTTTTCAGTAATAACTGGTTCAGCTTCTTCTCTTAAACTGCCGTAAGCCATCACAAGCACCGTTGCAGCCACAATACAAATCGTAATATACCACGGCCTGGGGATGCCCTTTATCCATTGCTTCATCTCAACCTTTGCCTTTTCAAGCTCCCCCGGAGCATCAGCTTTCCACTTATCAATAAAGACCCCAGCCTTGTCTATCGCACCTGTTTGCTGTGAATCATTGCCAGAATTTTCCATAATATGATAACCTTCTGTTTATATAAATTTTTCTTTTCGACCACCAGTATACGTAAACTCAGTGTAGCAGTGTACTCTTGTACAATTTCACATAAAAAATTCTTCATTGTAGCTTAATAGCTTTGTGCTATCAAATTGAAAGGCTCTTGTAAACGATTACGTTTGCCATAATTACATCGCAAAATTTGCATTATCTTTTGAAATAATTAAACCAGAATGTCAAAATCTATTTATCATTTTCAGTTTACTTTTGCATGAATTCCTGTATATAATCAATGACAATGTTTTACCTGACTAATTCATTTTTTATTATTATTCACAAATTTGCTTTTAATGCGATTTTGCAATATATTCGCAGCATTTGAACTGTTTATTGTCCAACCTCATTTATGGAGTAAAAAATGAAAAAAATAGTATTTAAAATTGCTTTCATGCTTCTTTTTTCGTCCCTGCTGGCATGCGGCATGGTAAAAGGAAAGGGAGAAGCTGAAAAGGTTGCCCAGTCGCTATTTAAAGAAAGAATAGAAAAAAATACTGTATCATCGAGCCAGCATTACTCTGATCTTTTCTGGAAAAATACCAGCAAAAAAAAATGGGGTAACATCACAAACCTTGTTAACAGCGCATTGGGAAACCTGAAAAGCTATAACCTTCAATCCTGGAACATTAACTCCAAAATAAATACAAGTCAGCTTTCAGGGACTATTGTTGTTCTGGTATATGAAACGGTTTATGAAAAAGGTAAAGGTATTGAGACACTGGGAATTCATAAACCATTGATGAGTGAAAAATACTCTATTATCAGCCATAATTTTAATTCCGAAAAAATTCAGGAATTAATTGACAAAGGCATAGAGCAGGTAACTTCAGAAAATGCAATATAGCCTTTGCCAAATTAACTGACACCCCTTGCCACCAATCGCACTTTACCCATGGCACAAATAATCATGCCCTGATTCAATGATCCCCTTTTAAATGCTGATAAAGTATACGCCGCACCTCTTCAATGACAAGTGGGTGGCCTTGACAGGAATGACCACTTCGCACAATGAATTCAGATGCAACATAATCCAGATGGGCACTCTTATATTTGACAACACCATCATCGCCATCTGGCGGGGTTTCATCTCCTTTAATGGCGATAATCGAATGTCCGGTTATATCCTTTGCAAGGGGCATATCAGCCAGAAGTTGCAAGCCAGGATTGGATGGAGACATGCTGTCAATGCTCGTCACGGAAATAGCATTTTTCCATTCTTCAGGAAGCTTCAATTTGGCAAAGGACTGAACCATCAAAGCACTGTGCTTTAGCATATCTCCAGGCATTGAGACGATTTTCTTCACCCATCTGCGAATCCAGTTAATGGCAAGAAAACTCCCTCGATGGGGTGTGGAAATAAATACTACACGCTCAATATTGGGCAATGGGGTCCATATTGCCTCACGCCGCACAACTTCCTCTTGTGCATCGTTCAAATCAAGTTCGTCTAGTGTTTTTCCAGTAACCGCTTTGATTAAACGTTCACCTCTATCGACAGCGTTTAACTTTGCCAAAAGCCCGCCCTGACTATGACCGATGAGAATCATTTGTTCCAGTGCTGGGCTTTTGCTCTCTGGATCGACCTTCCTTAGTGTATCCATAATAGATTTTCGCAAGTGCCTGGCAGAAAAGCTTGTTGGCTTACCGCTGTCATAAAGGTAAAACCAGAACTGATAAGACTGACTGATTATTGGATCGGCCCGCAGGGTGTTGAGCATTTGAGCCCACCAGACAGGACTGCTCATGGTGCCATGAACCAGCACTACTGGAATCTTATCAGGATGAAACGCCTCATAATAAATTCCGCTTTTTACAAGGCTGGCACCAGAGATAAACTGTTCTAACCCAACATCCCAAAGACGCGACTGGTCAAGGGTGTGTGCCAGCTGGACTGTGAGGTCCCTTTCCAGGGGGACGGTATTGTTGTTGATTTTAACCTCATCGTTCTCAAATGCGGAATATATTTCCAGTGTTGCAGTATATGTTTCCTTTTTTTCGCCATCTTCTGTAGTGACAACTACTCTTTTTGGTCGCAATAATATGGTCCCTGGTACTTCCCGACGAAGAATCCTGTCCCCTTTGACACTTTCCCTTGCAATAAACGGAGCACCAATGCCGGCAAATCGGTTGCGAACCGTAAGCCCGAAAACTTCAAACTTGTCCGCCGACCAAAGATCATCAAATAAATTAAGGTCCCAGGAAAATTGAGATGCATCCAGACTCATCTTGATGTTACCCTCTGGAAGCGGCAGTAGCCCCTCGGTCAAGTCAAGCTTCCCGTCTTCCATTGTAAATGCGCGGGCCAAGGCATTGTTATAAAGATCACACGCTGTCCGGAACTGACGCGCATATGGATTAGGCGGAGTTTCAATGTCCTCGTCAAACAGATAACGATAGGCGTAAATCGCCGATACCAGAAAAAAAGCACGGGCCCTAATAGCCCTGGCACGCTTCTGCCGACCAAACCCGCTGGCCATGGTATCAGCTGTCAGGTAGCTCAATTCCGCCAGAGCGAATAGCAAATCACGCCGTTCATCCTCACTGACTTTTTGATGTAACTGTTTGATAACCTCTTCTGGCTCATAGCTGAACCTCTCCAGCAAATAATGCCTGTGCAAAACATTATGAGAAATCAAACCATACTCACCCTTTGCCAGGGCATTGATATTAAGCTGCTGATAAATTTTTTCAGGCTCTTTTTCACGTGTACCAATGGGCGTTGCACAGCCGATAGAAAGGCAAAGAGCCATAACACAAAACAATTTCATATACCGCATAGCTTTTTTTCCATTATGTTTAATAATTAGTAATAAAATGCTTTAAACCTCTTCTCTATGTAATACAATTTTAACGATTTTTAAAGTAAAATAATTTGTAAACACGACAGGAAGAATAAAGCTCGGCCCCTTTCTTGATTTCCGTTTTTTATGTTGTAATTCAAGATTCATGCAACCCCTTCGGAACCTATAAAATGCAGTTCCTGCCCAGACATTGAAATACTAATAATTGATTTAACGGTTGACTTTTTTCCAAAATAAACTGAGCATTCTCTTTAAAATACAAAAAAAGGCAAAATGTTTATACAAAAATTGATTATATAAACTTGCAGGACAGTGCTAATCCACCAAACATTGAAATTAAAGATTTAGCAATTTCTCCCGTGTCGAGTAAATAGGTAGCTTTAAAGCTGTATGAAAAACATAAATTGCTGAATCTTGTACACTCCAACTCAATTTGGAAAGATGGGGGAACCCTGGGTTCAAAATACTTTTTGATATAATTCCAAAAATGAACATAGCCTACAATTAAAAAAAGATCGCTTCCTCTTCGGAAAACGACCTTTATAATTTTTTTGTAAACACCTTTAGTAATTGTCAAATTTGCTCCAGTAGGCCTTCAATAAAAATTTAATAAGAATGATGAATAAAGGCAAATTATGAGAAAATGTCCCAGATGTCATGTTGATCAGGCTGACGATGAAAAATGCGAATATTGTGATCTTGTTTTTGATGACTATGTAGAAGACATTTCAACCGAACAGAATATGCAACCGATTGTAATATTCCTCTCAATAATACTTCTCATAGGAGCAATCTTTGTTTTAAACAAAATTGGAACTTCATCACCTGCCAAAAAACAAACTGTCTCCCAAAAAACAATCGCAGAAGACACCCAACCCTCGAAAGGAAAAAGTTCCGCTTCTAAAAAAAACGAAACTGAGCTGGAAACTGAAAAAATAAAAAATGCAACAAAAGAAATGCTCATCCCAAAAGAGTTGATGGATAAAGTCATACCGACTGGCGAAAGTGAAGAGGCGGGCAATGGCGCAGTAGGTGCCATGTTTTTTTTCAGCGCATTCGGCATGGGTTACTTATCCTATGGCAAAAAGAGTCGCAAGTCCAGTTTCATGCTTTGCGGTGTAATGCTAATGGTCTATTCATATTTTATTCATAATACTTTACATATAGTACTCCTGGGGATTATTCTTTTAGCATTACCCTTTGGAAATAATATTATTCAAAAAATATCGAAATAGATTACAGACGGGAAACATGACTTTTTTCAGGGTAAAAAATCTGCCCAAAGGCATTGGATTTCTTAAAAAAATAAAGCCTTTCAGGCAGGAATTAACATAGACTACAATCAAAAAAGGTCGCTTCCTTATCGGAAAACGACCCTTTTATATTTTTTGGCTCCCCAGCGCGGACTCGAACCACGGACAAGGTGGTTAACAGCCACCTGCTCTACCAACTGAGCTACTGGGGAGCATGAAACCAATTTCTATACTTCTAATAAATTTAAATGTAACAACGAAGCCGATTGCTTGGTTGATACCGACGGATCAATTATGAAATAAGCAAAGCAACTCCACATCGAAAAAAGTATTCATAAATAAAACCCATACTCTTGTCAAGACTTTTTATTGAAAATCCGCATGAAATTTGAACCAGTTTTTTTACAATATTTTTAATGAAATTTTTCAATGCACGCAATTCTGGCTGGCATTAAATATCAACCCTCTCAATTTTCATGGTATCTGTGTCTATGCAGCAGAAACCAGGAGAACCGTCCTTGCCCATTATTTCTCCAGGATTGAGAAGTATGGTTGATTTTCCGTTGATGTTTTCAGCCCGCTCCTCCATATGCGTGTGGGAGTGTCCAAAGCAGACCAGGTCGTGTTTTCCGGTTGCTGCCAGCCCCTCTGCAATGTCGAAATAGTGCGTAAAGGCGATTGCAATACCCCCTGCCTCAATTTTCCCAATCAGCCCGTGGATAGTAATATTTTTTAAACCTGTCAGAGACATTCTGGTCAGGAGGTGTTGATCTCCATCATTATTTCCAAATACACCGTGAACAGGCACACCAGCCATTTCAAGTTCCTTGAGCATAAACGGGGCCACAAAATCGCCACAATGAACAATCATCTCCACATTGTTTTTCTTAATCCAATCAACAGCGTTGCGCATTTTCCAGATATTATCGTGGCTGTCGCTCATCACAGCTATTTTCATTTTGTATCTCCTCTTCACATTTGAGTTTGAAAACCTCACCTGGCAAACCCAAAATAAACTGTTTATCAATTTACATCATCATATAAGGGTCAATATCAATAATAATTTTTACGTCGTTTCTGGCAAATATCTTCTTATTGGAATTCATAAGCTCAATATAAAGTTCTCGCATCCGGTTGATTCTATGGCCCTTAAGGACTATCTGCATTCGATATTTACCCGCAATACGAGCAATGGGTGCTTCTATGGGCCCCATCACCATAATGTTTGCATAACTCTCAGGTGAATTTTGCTGAAGCTCGTGAATTGCCTCAAAAAGCATTTCCCCCCGCGCCTTTGTTATGTCCTTGTCCTTGCCTGAAATTTTGATCAAAACCATTTTAGAATACGGCGGATAATCAAGTGCCCGCCGGAAAACTGATTCCTCTTTATAAAATGCATAAAAATCCTGATCCCTGGCGGTTTTGATGCTGTAATGCTCTGGATTGTATGTCTGCAAAAAGACAGTACCAGGAATATCGCCTCTTCCAGCGCGGCCTGCAACCTGAGACAGGAGTTGAAAAGTCCGCTCCCCTGCCCTGAAATCTGGAAAGCTCAGTGAAAGATCCGCACAGATTATTCCAACTATTGTAATATTTGGGAAATCAAGCCCCTTTGTTATCATCTGGGTACCAACCAGGATGTCGATTTTTCTATCCTTCAAATCTTTGAGCATCTTGATGATAGAGCCTTTTTTCGTGGTAGTATCACGATCCATGCGAGCGATTCTGGCCTCTGGGAAAAACTTTGCTGCTGCCTCCTCAATCTTTTCCGTACCAGCTCCGAGGAGCATCAGGCTTGAGGAACCGCAAGTTTGACATGTCGCTGTGGGTGGAGCAGTAAACCCGCAGTAATGACACATATAGGCATTACTTGATTTATGCAGCGTCAGGGGGACTTCACAATTTTTGCACTTTAGAGAAGCACCGCAGACAGCACAGACAGGAGTGTTTGCGAAACCACGGCGATTGAGGAACAGGAGGATCTGCTCTTTGTTTGCCAGGGCTTTTTCCAGGGCACGTATCAATTCGGGCGTAAAAAACCTCTTAATGCCTTTTCTGTCTTTATATTTTTTCAAATCCACAACAATAACATCGGGCAGGGAACGTGCCGCAACACGTTTACGTAAATTTGAAACACTGTACTTTCCTGTCTTTACGTTGTGGTACGACTGTGTGGATGGAGTAGCAGACCCGAACACAACCGGACATTTTTCAAATGATGCCCTTACAGCGGCAAGGTCACGGGCATTATAATGAAGCCCGCCTTCCTGCTTGTAAGAAGAATCATGCTCCTCATCAACAATTATGATTCCAATATTACGCAAAGGAGCAAAAACCGCAGACCTGGCTCCAATAACAAGAGGTGCTTCCCCCTTAACTATCCTCATCCACTGGTCAAACCGCTCCCCCCTGGAAAGCCCACTGTGAAGCAAAGCCACCTTTTCGCCAAATCTCGACCGGAACAGCCGTCCAATCTCCGAGATTAGAGCAATCTCTGGAACGAGCACCAAAGCGGTCCTGCCTGCGTCAAGGGCGTTTTGGACAAGTCGTTTATACACCTCGGTCTTTCCACTGCCTGTAACTCCATGGAGCAAAAAAGGTGAATAACCTTTGTCCATACGCTCAATAACCCTGACAACAGCATTGTTCTGTTCATCAGAAAGAACAGGTACCGTATCCATCTCAATGCCCTCACCAAAAGGATCTCTATAAACTTCTTTTTCAAAAATTTTAACCAGCCCTTTTTTTACCAGGGTCTTTAAAGGGCCAGAAGAGTTTTTTACAATTCTATTCAGGTCGGCTGTCTCGATCTCCCCCTTATCAAGAAGAGTTTCAAGTATCAGGGTTCCCTTTTTACTCAATTTTTGCACTGAATGAGTATGACCTTTTTGAGCGGTAGCAAACATAGCGGTTTTTGGCTTTGCACTGGCCTGGGACAGAATTTTTTCTATCTTTACAAGGCCTTTTTTTTCAAGAACACTAATCTTGGATCGTGGAATTTTCTTTAATGCATTTTGAAGCTTAACAGGGCCTTTTTTAAGCAATTCCGGCACATCGTCCAAAGAGTTATTACCTTTATCAGTTAGGGTAAGAAATGTGTAATCAAAAAGGTTAACCCCTTCCGGGAGTGCGGTTCGCAAGACCTCACCAAGTGGATGTATATAATAGTCAGCAACCCATTGAAAAAAAGGAATCATTGATGTTGGAAAGAGAGGTTCTTCATCAAGGACTTCGATTATCGACTTTATTTTCTTTGCGTCCTCTGGTTTTGTTGCTACACCTATGGCATAGGCTGTAATCTTCCTGTTGCCAAAAGGAACGAGAAGTCGCTTCCCAGGAGAAACCGAGTATTTTAGCCCCTCGGGAACACTATAAGTATATGTTCCAAATACTGGCAGGGCAACCGCCGTTTCAATTAAATCATGTCTCATTTATAATATCTTATTTTCAAATTGTCACAGACTTAACAAATACCAACCCATAAAACCGCTTTTTACTTGACATTGCAATAAATATTCTTTATATTTCTTTATATAAAAATGAATCAAAATCAAGGCTTAATAAATATTTACGGGCTTATTTATTTTTTTCTTAAATATCTTATTCTGGTTTGACTTTGTTCTTTTTTTTTAAAAGCAATGGGTTTCAATGGAGTTTTTTGCTTATTTCATAACCGAACCACCGTGAAAAACTAAGTCTGAGAGCTTAGTTAAAATTTTAAGTTATTGGGAGCTTTTTTGCTTATTTCACAATCAGACCTTCGGAATAAACAAAAATCATCGCTTCGTTAAAACATTTAAGTTTATTGGGAGGTAATATGGGTCGTTTTATAAAATCTTTTGTCATTTTGTTTATTGCTGTCGCTCTTGTGAGCGCACCTCTTGGTTCTGCATTTGCTGCTGAAGAAACTTCTTTTGATGAAGTCACTGAGACTGCAATGATTTTTGATGCCACCATAGTTAGACCTCTGGGAGCTGTTTCCATTGTTGTGGGGACTGCTTTTTTCGTAGTTTCATCACCCTTTGCAGCCATGGGCGGAAATATTGGTCAATCCTATGAAAAATTGGTAAAAAATCCCGTAACATTTACCTTTACAAGACCTCTGGGTGAATTCTAAATCATACGGACGTAATATCTTTAGTTTTTTGCTTATTTCATAACCAGACCATCGGGATAAACAAAAATTTAAGCTCCGTTAAAATTTAATTTTATTAGGAGCTATTAAGCTGAATTTTAAAATAACGACCAGGAAGAAAGATTTTTTGATGTCTTTTTTCCTGGTCTTTTTTTTTCACATGATATTAAAGCGACAAAGGTTATTCAATATCATTTTTTATCTTTTTTGGCCTGATTTATTTTCGTTTGGCCTGCTTTCGATAAAAGGAATTCATCCATTTCTCTGACTTTCTTCAGCCTCTTTTCAATTGCAGGCTCCACAATTTCACCCCATTGCCCCGTGGCATTGAGTTTATTCAGGTTACCAAAATGACCTATAACGGATCTATCAATAAAAACTATATCTTGGGGAAAAACCATGTTCATACCATCATGGAAATGGGCTTTCCCCTGTTCAAAAAATTTCTCGTAAAGATTAGATTCAGGGCCAAATGTAAATGGCTGTTCCCTGTCAAAAGGCAGCTTGACAATTTTTGCGTAATCCTCAATCATATTCATTGCTACGGTATCGCCATCAGCTTTATGGGCTCCCATCTTATAAAGAAACAAAGGAATATCTCCCAGCCTGTCATTAAGTACGGCATCGGCAAGACGGGCATAGCCCTCGGAAATAAAATCAGGAATTTTTTTCATGCATCCATAGTCGTATACAATTACCCTGCCATCCTCAAGGAATGAAAAATTTGCAATGTTTGGATCTGCATGAAGAAACTTGTCTACGAGGATACCATTTACCAAAAGCTCAAAAAGTGCAATGCCCCACTTATCTTTGAGTTCCTGAGGATACTTCTCTGAGCATGCATCTCCAGGTTCTATCCCCTGCAAAAGCTCCATACATAAGACATGGGGCCCGGAAGCCTCCTTTACAGGTTTGGGCACAAGGATTGATGAACTGTCTTTATGAATTTTAGCCATCATAATCATGTTGGCAGATTCATTTTCATAATCCAGCTCTTCCAAAAGTCGATCATTGAGTTCATCCCATATTTTATCAAGATCCATTTTTGTAAACATTGAAAAAATCATCTTGAGCATACCCTTAAGGTTTTTCATATCAGCCCGAATCACCTTGTCAATGCCTGGATATTGAACCTTGAAAACGACATCCCTGCCATCAGTCAACAAACCTCGATGCACCTGACCGATAGATGCTGATGCATATGGCTCCGGGTCTATTCCCTCAACCAGTACAAAGTTGTCCCCAAGTTCTTCCTGTATCATTTCCAGAATGGAAGAAAATGGCACAGACGGTGCTTTTTGCTGCAGGGATGAAAGTATCTTTGTGACCTCTGGTGGAAGAAAACCCTCATGGAGACTGAGCATCTGCCCGACCTTCATAGGTACACCCTTCAAATTACCAAGAGTTTCCACCATCTTGGCAGCATTTTTAACGAGGGATTCTAACTTTTTGTCTTCCCTGGATTCCTTTGCCCTGAAAGCATTAGCTACGGTATTCCCCGCCATTGAGGCTCCGACCCTGCTCACAAGTCCACCCAGCTTGAAAAGTCTTGATACTGCCGATGTGTTTAAATCTTTATCTTCCATATTTTATCCATTTTTTTAGTCACTGCTGCCAACGTTGCAGCATGTTTTATTTGATAATAAAATATTAACTTAATTACAGCGACAATTCAACTATAAAACATTGACATACCTCATCAGTTTTTTTATATTAACTTTCGATTCATACTATTTTTTTTTACTATTTACAGGAGCCAATCCATGAAAAAAAAGACTGTTCTCTTTCTGATTGCTGTGCCTTTTCTTTGTTTTCTTTTTGCCTGTGGAGGCCAGGAATTTTCCGGCAAAAAATCGCCAAAGGTTAAAAAAGGTGTTTTGGATCTTTCCAACTGGAATTTCGAGACCGATGGCCCTGTAAAACTGGACGGCGATTGGGAATTCTTTTGGAAAAAATTTGTTTCGCCCGAAGATATTGCAAACAACAAAGCACCTGAATCCAATGGGTATATAGTGGTTCCTGGGGACTGGAACAAAGCGAAAGTCAATGGCAGTGAGGTAGGGCCTTATGGATATGCAACATACAGCATGATTATTAAATACGATAAGCCCACATCAAACCTCGGCTTCAAGATCCAGGACATCGGCTCTGCCATCAAAGTCTTTGTTGATGGAAAGGCTATCGGGGGAACAGGTAAGCCCGGAGCCTCATTTGATGCCACAGTTCCATATAATGTAGCATCGGTACTTGACTTCACACCAGCCAGTAATGAAATAAGAATCGTAATGCACCTGTCAAATTTTCACCAGAAATCTGGTGGGCCATGGACCAGTTTCCTGCTCGGCAGTGAAGAACATATCAGGATAATTGACAAGGCCAGCTTTGGTAAGGAACTATTTCTTATCGGCTGCATGTTCATAATGGGAGTCTACCATTTTGCTCTTTTTTTCTTGCGAAGAAAAGACAGATTCGTACTTTTTTTCGGTATCTTCTGTATTCTAATTTGTTTGCGTGTCCTTGTAACCGGAGAACGCTTCCTCCTGGCCATCTCACCGGACATCTCATGGTTCATGGCAAAAAAAATCGAATACCTGACATTTTATTTAGCTGGCCCATCATTTTTCTTATTTTTCAGGTACCTTTTCCCAAGCTACACTTCAAAAATATTTACATGGGCCCTTCTTGGCATACTGGGCTTTTTCACCTTTATCGTACTTGTAACACCAGCAACCATATACACCTACACCATTGAACTTGGGCAACTTATCACCCTTATCTCTCTAATATATATGCTATATGCGGTTATCAGGGCATCTATCAACAAACGCATGGGCGCACTAATTTTCCTGACAGGCTTTGCGGTATTTACCATCGCCATTGTTGTGGATATTCTGGGGAATTTGCAAATAATTCCACAAACCAGCCTGACACCTTCTGGTGTGCTGATTCTTATCTTTTCACAGGCTTTTGTAATATCTCAGCGCTCTGCAAAAACCTTTGAAGCCGTGGAAAACCAAAGCAACAAAATACAAGACATGGCACGCGATATTGCTGAAGGCAGAGGAGATCTTACTAAACGCCTTAATGTGACCGGTGTTGAGTCAGTGGCAGGATTGTCAAAATGGTTCAACAGTTTCATCAGCTATCTCCAGGATATGATAAAAGACATTACCGTTAATGCTGAAACATTAAATTCTTCTTCAACAGAACTTCAAGACCTTTCAGCAACCCTTACAGACTCTGCTGGAAGCATGTCAGAGCGTTCTTCCAGCGCAGCAGGCATGACCGATGAAATGAACTCCACCATGAACGCTGTAGCCGCTGCAATGGAAGAAGCCTCAATAAACACCAATTACGTTGCAGAAGCCACCGAACAAATGACAGAGACAATAAATGAAATTGCTCAAAATGCTGAAAATGCCAGATCAATATCAGGTGAAGCTGTATCCCAGTCCAAGGTTACATCCGAAAGGGTCGGACAGCTTGGAACCGAGGCCAGGGAAATCAGCAAGGTAACCGAGGCTATCACTGAAATTTCAGAACAGACAAACCTCCTTGCGCTTAATGCAACCATTGAGGCTGCACGGGCAGGCGAGGCTGGCAAGGGTTTTGCCGTTGTGGCAAGCGAGATCAAAGAACTCGCCAACCAGACTGCTCGCGCAACTATGGAGATAAAACAAAAAATTGGCGGGATACAGGGAGCAACCACGCAAACAGTTGAAGATATTGAAAAAATTACTAAAATTATTAACGATGTGAATGATATTGTTTCAAGCATCGCAACAGCCATAGAGGAACAGGCTATATCCGGCAGGGAAATCACCGACAATGTAACCCAGCTATCCCAGGGTATTGGCGAGGTAAACCAGAACATATCCCAAAGCTCAAATGTCGCAGACGAGATAGCTAACAATGTTCAGGACGTGAGCCAGGCTGCTGGAGATATTTCCAACAGCAGCTCCATGCTCAATCTAAACGCTGAAAAATTGTCAGACCTTTCAGACCAGCTTAGAGAAATGGTTGGAATGTTCAAGGTGTAAACAAAAAAAGCTCAAACAGCAAAAAGGCCGGGGTTTTAATAAAACCCCGGCCTTTATATTTTATCTTCAAACAAACCCATAGGATTCATTTATCTATTAACAAAAAATTTTTACTCAGCTTCTTTTGTTTCAAGATCACGCTTGTTGATCGAAATATATTTTGTTTTTGGATTACCAATGTATATCTGACGAGGCCGGGCTATCTTCCATTCAGGATCATCCATGGATTCCTTCCACTGAGCCAGCCACCCGGGCAGTCTGCCGATAGCAAACATTTCTGTGAACATGTCCGTTGGGATACCCATGGCACGAAGGACGATTCCGCTGTAAAAATCAACATTCGGGTACAGGTTGTGATCAACAAAATATGAATCTTTTACTGCAACTTCTTCAAGCTGCCTCGCAATATCAAGGAGAGGATCATCAAGCTTTAGTTTCTTTAAAATTTTGTCGCTCATTTTTTTCATGATCTTGGCCCTGGGATCATAGGTCTTGTAAACCCTGTGCCCGAAGCCCATAAGCCTGAAAGGATCATTTTTGTCCTTGGCTTTTTTGATGATTGAATTCATGGAAACGCCGTCTTCATGAATGCGGGTAAGCATCTCTATCACCGCCTGGTTTGCACCACCATGAAGAGGACCCCACAGGGCAGAAATACCAGCTGAAATCGCTGCATAGAGGTTAACCTTTCCGCTTCCCACAACTCTGACAGCCGATGTTGAACAGTTCTGCTCATGATCAGCATGGAGAATCCAGAACACGTTCAGGGCCTTGACAATATCATTATCGATTCTGTAGGGTTTAACCGGGCTGTCAAACATCATGTTTAAAAAATTAGCACAATATGACAGGTCTGCCTTTGGGTAGACGACCTTATGCCCCCTTGAAATCTTATGGGACATAGCAGACATTGTCCGCACCTTGGAAAGTAATCTTGTGAATATAAAATTAATATCTGTCTCATCCTGCAGGTAAGGATAAAAGCTGTTCAGGGCGTTAACCATAGCCGCAAGTATGTTCATTGGGTGTGAGCCCCGTGGAAAACTTGAAAAGAACACCTGCATGTCTTCATGGATCATGGAATGGTCATTAAGCATCACTGAAAACTGGGTGATTTCATCCAGTGTTGGGAGCCTTCCATTAAGAAGGAGAAAAGCAGTCTCCCGAAATGTTGCTTTTTCGGCAAGTTGTTCAACAGGAATTCCCCTGTAACGCAGGATTCCCTTTTCACCGTCCATGAATGTAATTTTACTCTTGCAACTACCAGTATTACCAAAGCCAACATCCATTGTTATATAACCAGTCTGTTGCCTCAGACTTGAAATATCAATAGCTTTTTCACCCTCTGTTCCAATAATTATTGGTAATTCAACTGTTTTTCCGTCAATAATAAGTTTTGCCGTTTCGGTCATTGTGTTTCCTTTATATTATATTTTAACAGCAGTTTTCTTTTACTAAACCTTAATTTATATCTAAAACAATCTACTCGGTCAAGCCATTTTTCCATAGTATTGATATATTGTTCATAGCAATAAAATTTACCCGGCAATAATACTATATTTTTAACATCTTATCACGACAATGCCCATAAACAAACCTTGAGGGCCAGGGTCAATATTGTATCACTTTACCATCCTGCATTATTTACAATTTTGTTTGTCCATGATATTCTTTTATGACAAATTCAAAAAATTAAAGGGGCGCTTTATGAACTTTAAGGATAATTTAAACAAAAAAATAGAAATTGACGAGCTATATACTGCTGTCGCTAAAACAATCATCCCCGGAGACAGCGGAACAAGGCTTGATAAAAATTTAACTGAAAAACTTTTAAAGGCTGGGCCATTCAAATACAAAAAGGAGCGAGACCTTGATCTATACCTTTTCAGGGAAGAAGATGGTCAGGATAAAGTTCTTTGCCTTGACAATGAACTGGCAATTTATTCGGTTGGGCCGGATGAAGTCGGGCTTTTGAAAAGCCCCCTAATAAAAGAAATGGTAAGTATTCGGAACGCTATTAAAATTTTAAACGATTCAAAGGTGATAGAATCAAAAAAACAAGAATCCCTGAAAAGGGTGAGAAATATGTGCGTTGCAGGTCTTGACCTCCATTATACAGACTTTGACATTGACCAGATTTCCGAAAATTCCAGAATCGCCTGGGAAATTGATGATGCAAAAGGTGCCGAGCAGGGAGTACGGCATTTTGTCGAACTACTGGATTATACAATCCCACCAAAATCATTTAGACCAAAGGGAATGTTTGCAGCTGGAAGATTAGACAGCCAGGGGACAGGCAAAGCTTTTTTCGGGCCAATGGTCATTTTTGATAAACACTCATGGACCCTGGAACTGATTGAAGAAAGGATGAACATCCTTGACCGTGACAACGTTGAAAAAGTCTTGAAAATCGGCCAGGGCATAGAAAAAGGCGATATTTCTGGATCAGCAGTTTTCGTCTGGCTTGGCAAGGCTGCCAAAAGGGAGAAAAAGGAACTGGGAGCTTTCTTACATATTTCTTAACCAAACCAAATGGATAAACTATTCATGAAGCTTCGCTGTTAAGTTTAAAGATATTTGAATCTACATTAAAAAAAATTGAATTCAACCTTCAATAAAAAAAGGGGAGCCAATGGCTCCCCGATTATATTTTAATAATTTTTCTTGATAATTTTTGGCTTTAAAGAATTAACCATCATCATTCATTTTTTTAACGACATCTTCAATAGCCGCATCTGCATTGGCTACTTCAACCTGGCAGGTTCCAACGCGCTTGTGACCGCCACCGCCATACTTAAGCATAAGTGAGCCTACATCGGTATTAGAAGTTTTATTGATAATGCTGTGCCCAACGGTCATGACTATATTCTGTCGCCTGAGTCCCCATATTAACTGGATTGAAATATTCTGGTCAGGATAAAGGCTGTATAACATGAACCTGTTGCCAGTATAAATTTCATCCTGTTCCCGCAAGTCAAGCACGATCACATTGCCTCTGATTGTGGTATTTTTTTCTACCATCTTTTTAAACAATTCGTTCTGCTCGAAATACCTTTTGACCCTTTCCTTTACATCATCAATTTCGAGAATCTGCTCAATGGGCATACTGCGGCAATAATCTATCATGTCCATCATCAGGTCGTAATTGCCTATCCTGTAGTCCTTGTAACGCCCCAGGCCGGTTCTCGGATCCATTATAAAGGAAAGAAGTACCCATCCCTCTGGATTCAGAATCTCATCTCGTGTAAACTGAGCTGAATCGGCCTTGTCCACGGCTGCAACGAACCTTGTGAAGTGCTCGCCCTTGAATCTTTTTTCACCACCGTAAAAGTTGTATATAACCCTTGCGGCACTTGGGGCAGAGGGATCGCAGGCACCATCATAGCCTATGTATGCCTTTCTTTCGTCTTCGGAGGAATGGTGGTCAAACCAGAGTCCGCACCCCTTGACATAAGGAATATTTGCGAGTGCGTCATCAGAGGTCACTTCGATGTTTCCGTCCTGAATGTCCTTTGGATGGACAAACTTCATCTCGTCAATAAGCCCGAGTTCCTTCAATAGTACTGCACATCCAAGTCCATCAAAATCAGAGCGGGTCAAAAGTCTCATATTTAATCTCCCAATAAACTTATAAATGTTAACGAAGGTTTTTACTTAGTTAATACCAAAGGTCTGGTTATGAAATAAGCAAAAAAATTCCATATAATTTTGAAATTTGTATTCTTTATTATATAAATAAGAATCGTGAAAAATTCAAGATTTTTTTCTCAAATATCACATGTTTTCTTAATTTTTGTCTGGAAAATGCTTAAACACCACAAAAAATTTATACGTAAGTGACAATTCCTCAAAATTACTTCTCAATAATCATTTTACAGGCCGCCAAATATCGCCAGACAAATATTGTTATATATCCAAACAGTTATACTTTAACTCAAACTTCTTTAAAAATCAAGTTTTATCAAACAAATATAGATAAAAGCTAAATGGATGAGTTTTTTTATTCGTTTTCCCTGATTGATTTTTTATAAAACACAACAGAATCAATTGAAAATATTATCAAGGCCGTCCATATAAATATAAAGGTTATGATCCTTTCAAGTCCCAGCGGCTCTTTGTAACAAATTACAGCCAGTAAAAACGAACAACTTGGTGCTACATACAGCAAAAAACCTACTGTGACATAATGAATCCTTCTGGCCCCTACTGTAAAAAGAAGCAGTGGTAGCGCAGTCACAAGGGCAGTGGACATAAGTGTTATGTCTGTGGACATGCTAATTCGCAAAAAAGCTCCCTCCCCTTGTGCCCACAAATAAACAAGCCAGGCAAATGCAGGGATTGTAAGAATCATAGTTTCTATTGCAAGGCCTTCCAGGGAACCAACTGGAGCAACCTTCCGTATCAATCCGTAAAAACCAAAGGTAATGGCGAGCCATATTGATATCCAGGGGAACTCCCCCAGGGAAAATGTCATGTACAACACTGCAACAAAAGCAATTGCAACGGCTGCAACCTGTGCCTTTCTCAAGGTTTCCTTCAGGAAGACCATGCCAAGCAACACGTTGAACAAAGGGGCTATGTAGTATCCAAGACTTGTTTGAAGAATGTGATTATTTATTATAGCCCAAATATAAACAAACCAGTTGCTGCTAATAATCAAAGTGGTTCCCAGGAGTATGGCCATGACCTTGGGGCTTTTGACTGCACTCACAAAGGTCTTTGTCCTGTGAGTAAAAATGAGGATTGGCAAAAGAAAAAGAAACGACCATACAATTCTATGGAGGAGTCCTTCAAATACAGGCACATGGCTTGCCTGTTTCCATACCACAGGGCTTAAGCCCCATATAATAAAGGATGTAAAGGCAAACACCATGCCTGATATAGATTTACCTGTCAATTTTTCACTCATTATGTACCTTTTATTTCAAATTAAACTTTACCTGCAATAAACAAGGCTCCTTCGATAAAAGAGGCAACTCCCTTTGTCAAGATAATTGTAGATCATGGAAACATTTTATAACCATCTTGACAGATACGTACTTTTACGAGAAAGTAAAATAATTCATGGAAATTTTTATATCAAATGCAAAAGCCTTATTAAAACCAGCGATGTGCCCTTCATGTTTATTTCTAAAAGGATGATATATTATGAATGAAAGCAGCAACAGCCTTCAACAAAAACTTTTTGCAATTTTTTTGATGATCAGTATTGTTCCGGTTACAGTTATTGGATATCTTTCATTTTTACAATTTTCCCGGACACAAACCAACAACCAATTCAACCATCTTAAAAGCATGCGGGATATTAAAAAATATCAAGTGGAAAAATTCTTCCAAAAAAGTAAATCCGATATGGGGATGCTGGTTGATATGACAAGCTCCCTGTTGATGAGTACCGAACCCGAGGTATTAGTACGTCAACATCGAAGCGTGTTAGAATCTTTTATTGAGAAGTATGGCTACCATGACCTTATCTTGATTCTCCCAGATGGAAATTGCTTTTATACTGTTGCGCAAAAAGCAGACTATCAGACAAATATGTTAAATGGAAAAAATTCCAATTCCGGCCTTGGAAGATTATTCAACAAGACGCTCACTACTTCCACATACCAGATCACTGATATTGAGAAATATGAACCAGGTCTTAACGAACCATCAATTTTCATTGCCCAGCCTGTGATGAACAATAGCAAAACAGAATTTGTTGTAGCCCTGCAAATTTCCCTTGCTGCAATCAACGACATCATGTCCCAGCGAAATGGCATGGGCCATACTGGCGAGACTTATTTAGTCGGGCCTGACAAGCTGATGCGATCTGATTCATTTCTTGACCCTGTCAATCATTCAATAAAAACTTCCTTTGAAAACCCGGCATTGGGGATGGTAGACACAAGCGCTGTAAAGGAAGCACTTGCTGGAAAAACTGATGCAAAAATTATCCACGGTTACAATGGCAATGCAGTATTGTCAGCATTTGCACCCATCAAGGTTGGAGATACAACCTGGGCATTACTCGCTGAAATCGATGAAGCTGAAGCTTTTGCTTCTGTTAATCGGCTATTATCATTAATGGTGGCAGTCGGATTAGTTGGAATTATTTTCATCACGATAATTTGCTTTATTGTCACACGGACAATAACAGGCAGCACCACTGCAAGTGAACCAGGAGATTCTGTGATGGAAAAAGAGTTGATCAATATGCGGGATAAAATTGATATGCTGGTAAATAGAATTCGCTTAAAATAAGCACTTGGCTTCGACTATAATCTAAGTTTATTAGGAGCATGTACTCTGCTTTGCGAATTAACCAACATAGATAAACTTTGAAGGGCAAACGGATGCGAAGACATTATTAACGGGTACATTGACCCAACACTTTACGGGCGTG
The DNA here is from genome assembly GCA_029939895.1 of Desulfobacterales bacterium. Lineage (GTDB taxonomy): Bacteria > Desulfobacterota > Desulfobacteria > Desulfobacterales > JAOZSB01 > JAOZSB01. The sequence goes on along the minus strand of JAOZSB010000005.1, from coordinate 72 downwards.
CCTGAATGAAAGCTGAGTTCGAGTTCAAGGTCGAGGCGAAAAATTTAATAAACCGCAGGCGTACTCAGTTGT
>JAOZSB010000436.1 GCA_029939895.1 Desulfobacterales bacterium | reverse complement strand
GTGGGTCAAATTTGCATTGTCGTTGGGGGTCATTTTTAGGTTGACGTTACGAAGCGTTTCCAGAAAACAAAAATATTCTCCAATTCCCAAATGGCCCCAAAGCAGATAAAAAGCTTCTGCGCCATTGACGGCAAATCAAAGAACCTGCTGGAAATGGCAGTAGATCGCCTTGGATTCTCCGCCCGCGCCATCAACAGGATAATCAAAATTGCAAGGACAATCGCAGATCTCAAAGGCGACGACGCAATAACCGAAGATCACATCTCCGAAGCTATCGGGTACAGGGTTTTAGATAAGGGGTAAAAAATGAACCGTATTCAATGAGCAGGAAACCATCCATTCTTGCCAGAAGTTGGACTCACACTTCAAAACTATGTTGCAGAGAGGCTGCCACAAAGAAGCCGTTGCAATTGATATGATCCATGCCAATTTTGCTGGGCATCAAAGAATCAACAAAAAAAAAGGAGCGTTCATTAAGGCTCGGTTGTAGGATTGTCGGACAAAGTGCCCGGCAAAATGTCTTCGTTTTCTTTTGTCCTGCGAGCTAAAGTTTTCTCCTTCTCCCAGATGGGCCCAAGGCAGATAAAGGTGTATGTATAATATCCATTTCGCCAAAAATCACAAAATGATTTAGCCTTTTTTTGTTAAAAATAAAGCATCTATCTCCAAAATTTCTTGACAATTCGCCAGAATTTCAATAAATATTAAGATTGATTAATATGCAATTGACAATAACAAAGCATTGCGGAACTTTCAAGGTCATTTGGGGATTAACCCTCAGGAAGGAATTGTTCCGTTACCCCGTAAACAGGTGAATCGTGCAAAGGTATCAAACCCACAGATATAACAGGCAGTCTTTATCTTCTTCAAGTTATTTATTAACCAGCTTTTCAGCAGCTTCAACAGTCCGTGTGATTTTTTTGGCAGCAATTTTGATGTTGCTGGCGATTTCTTCCCATGCACTTGACGTTGATGGTGCTGCAAATGATGCCAGGAACCCGGAATCCCCGTGGCACATCACGGCTGACGATGTATCCTTCAGCGATGAAGCAAAGCTGTATATCGCCCAGGGCAATGTCTTGATTACAAAGTTGGATCGTCGGCTCAGCGCTGATTATGTCCGCTTTAACCACAAGACCATGGAGGCCTTTGCAAGGGGAAATGTAGTACTTATATCCGGGGAGGATATTCTGGTTGGCGACAGCATGGATATTGACCTTGAGGCTGAGGTGGGAACTGTAAATAATGGAACCATTTTTTTAAGCGATAATCATTTCTATATAAAAGGCGACAAGATTGAAAAAACCGGCAAGAACACCTACCAGGCTGAAAAAGCAAGCATTACTTCCTGCGACAGTGAGTTGCCGGCCTGGAAGCTTACCGGTAGAAAGCTCAAGGTTACAATCGAGGGGTACGGGCATATTGTCAACGGTGCAATGTGGGCAAAGGGCGTGCCTGTAGCGTATGTGCCTTTTATGGTTTTTCCTGCAAAAACAAAACGCCAGACAGGATTTCTGGTCCCGGAAGCTGGATATTCGAGCAGGCACTGGGAGTTTTTTAACCAGCCATTTTTCTGGGCTATCAACGACCAGATGGATGCTACATTTTATTTGCATCATATGCAAAGAAGAGGCGAGAAATTCGGCGGGGAATTCAGGTATGCAGCCACTGCAGAATCAAAGGGTACTGTTATGGCTGATTTCATGCGGGATCGAAAAAAGGAAAGTGCAGACGATCCATCCAGGGCAGTTAATGTCAACGCTACATCCGATTGGGGGTATGTAGAGACAGGCACTGACATATTAAGGGAAAGTTCAGACAGATACTGGTACAGGATGAAGGCTGACCAGGAACTCCCCTTTGATGTTATGGCAAAGCTGGACATCGACGTAGTAAGCGATCAGGATTATCTGAGGGAGTTCAGGGCAGGCTACTCAGGCTATGAAGCAACCGAAAGCTATTTCAACCGGAATTTTGGCAGGGAGATTGACGAGTATGATGATTCCGTAAGAACAAATAAGCTGAACCTGACAAAAGGATGGTCAAAATTCAACCTGAACGCCGAGGCCAAATGGTACGATGATGTTGTAAAAAGAAACAAAGGAACCCAAAGCACAGTTCTTCAAACGCTCCCCTACGTTGGATTTAACGGCAGCAAACAGGCGATTTTTGACTCTCCTTTGTATTTTGACCTTGATTCAGATTACAGACATTTTTACCAGGAAGAATTAAAAGACGGGCATCGCCTGGACTTCTATCCACGATTTTATGTACCCATGAAACTGGGGAGCTACCTGTCCTTTGAGCCGTCTGTAGGGCTGCGGGAAACAGTTTGGTACACAGAAAGATACGAAGGCTCAACCATTGCAACAGATGAATATCTCTCAAGGCAGATGGCCGACTTAAAACTTGACTTCTCATCTGGTCTTTACAAAGTATTTGACTTTGACAATCTTGGTGTAGAGAAAATCAAGCATGGATTAACTCCGCGGGTAGTATACAGCTACCTGCCGCATCAGGATCAAGACAAGTTTCCAAGCTTTGACAGTGTTGACAGAATTAGCGAGAAAAACACTGTAACATACTCCCTGACAAATACGTTCACCTCCAGATCCATAAAAAACAAGGCTGCGCTGTCAGGCGAGAGCGATGAATCCCAAAAGCCGGATTACTCCTACAATCAGTTCCTGTATTTTAAGCTGGAGCAAAGCTACGACATTGATGAAGAAAATGAAGATGTAGCAGCAAGGTGGGCAGATGGTGAACACAAGAGACCATTCTCGACAATTTTGGGTGAAGCCGAATTCAAGCCGGGTAAATACATCGGCTTTAAGGGCGATGGAACCTGGTCCACCTACGAAGATACCATGATGACCAGAAACGCTGCTGTACGGATTTGGGATCCCAGGGACGACATGGTAGAAGTAGAGCATCGTTACACCCGTAACAGCAGCGAATCCATAAAATTTCTGGGCGAGTTTAATCTTGTCGGGGCAGTGTCGGTTTACGGTGAACATGAGCGCAACCTGCATATAGATAATGATATTATCTGGGGCGGCGGTGTTATATTCAGGAGCCAGTGCTGGTCAGTTGATTTCAGCTATACAGACGAAAAAGAGGGCGACCGGAAATGGATGGTTAAATTTGACCTCTTTGGCCTTGGTTCAATCGGAGAATCAAAGAAACGTAACAGTCTGAGTTCATACTTCTAAAAGGTGATGCAAATCCGGGGTGTTTCCCTCCCCCGGATGTTTAAATAAAGTTGGACACAATGATAGCAGTATTGATGATTGCATCATGATATTCTTCTCCAGTAATGCAGGTGCTCATTGAAGTATCTTAAAGTAATGCAGTAAAATCATTTTGACTGCTCATAATGCTTCCATATAATCCCTGGCAGACAATTCCGGGTCAGGGTAGTAAAATCATTCCTGATTATCCATGCGTGTTAAGCCAGTTTATAAGCAATCGCAAATTTCCTGAACATTAAAAACCTTTTTTTAAAAAAATGAAATGACTTGCCGTAATTTTGGTAGTCAAAAAAAGTTAAATAGTCGATCCTGAAAAATAGAATTAATGTTTGAATTAATTGACAAAAGCTT
>JAOZSB010000097.1:10121-13447 GCA_029939895.1 Desulfobacterales bacterium | reverse complement strand
CTGGTTTCAAGAAGATCATCAAGGGTAAGTACGGCCTTGAAATCAATGTTGAAGTAACAAATGCTTCTGACCCTGTAAAAAATACTTGGCCTCTATGGATAACCACATTCATTTATACCTGCCTGTTTACTTAGCTGCGCTACCCAGAATCCTATCTACATTTTATGAAGGAAGTCATAATAAAAAAAGTTAAGAAAGGTAATATTGCTTTAAGATAAAAAATATTTTGCAATTCTGCATGATATGTGTTAAATGATCATATCATTTTCAAGATTATTGATAGTTTTATATGGTTTAACCTGTTTTTATACAATAGTTCGCCAAGTCTTCACCAGTTGCCGAGCTACATATTGAGTGTTAAGCGTAGTTTGAAAATGACATCTGGCATGTGTGTCCATGAGTAAAATTAAAAATCAATGAAAATTGATTTTTTTACAATCTTAACTTTACCAGGAGGGTTTACAATTATGATGAGGCTTAAAGTGAGATGGTTGTTTCTTATAGTCGCAATACTTTCAATGTCCTTTGTTCCAATCAGCTTTGCGGATGAGATTACTCTTTCCTGTACTGAATGGGAACCATTCAACAGTACAAAATTATTGAATGATGGATTTTTCACTGAATATACACGAGTTGCCTTAGAAAGATCTGGACATAAGGTCAAAATAGCTTTTCGTCCCTGGCTGAGAGCCCTTAAATTGACCCAAAGTGGAAAATTCACAGGTTTAATGGGGGCCTCTCATACTATAGAGCGGGAGGAGTTCTTTATATATCCTAAGTATTCCTGGAAAAATTCGATCACTTTTTTTTCGAATAGTACAGCCAGTATCAATTATAAATCATTGAAGGATTTGTGCCCATCCACTGTAGGTGTTCTAAATGGATCTTTTTTAATTGAAAAATTAAAACCAACACCATGTATAACAATACAAACGACACGTAATGTGGAAACGAGTATCCGAATGTTGTTTGCTGGCCGCATTGATTTGCTGTTAGAAGCAAAAGATTCTATATATTATGCCATAAACAATACAGCTCGGTTTAAGGACAAAAAAGATCAAATCATTCCAGTATTTCCACCTTTTCAAATTGATAAAGTATATACGGTTTTTTCTAAAAAAATCCCTAATGTTCAGAAAATTGTAGAAGACTATGATAAAGGTATCAATATGATAATAGAAGATGGCACCTTTGACAAAATTCTTGAAAAACATGGGATTCAATAATCAATTTCTTTTTGATTTTTTTTTATGACATGGCAAAACACCTGTAGTGCGCAATAAGGAACAACGGTGTGGGTGGACAACTCGCTGATAGCAACGGGAAGATGCCGTCAATATAAAAAAAGTGAATACAGTATATTGATTTTGCAAATATAACATGCTGATTAAAAATCAATATTCATGATGTTTCAGATATCAATGGCATTGCGCAAGTTTTAAAAAAAAATAATCCAGGAACCAAAAATTTTATGATCTTCACCTTGACCGCAATAAAAAATCACAAGCTTATCCATCAATACACAAAAATGTTTGCTGTAATGTGTTTCTATCGGATAAATAATTAAAAAAGTCTTGAAAAACCTTTTATAATTGGATATGAAAACTTTAAATAATATTAAAGTTCAAACAATGTTTTAAGAAATGGGATCCTTGATAATTTTAGCAAAGGGTCTCTTCTTTTTGAAATTCTTTTTGCGGGCCCTTGACCTGAAAATTACGGTTTGTTTATTTGTGCGATTTTAGGAGCTTTTTTTTATGGCTAAAACTCGATCTGTAATTGTTACTGCTGGATTTCTTGTTTTATTTCTAATTGTTGCGTCAGTTGCCATTGCTGAAAAATTGACCATAAGAATTCATTGCCGGGATGGTTATGCAAAACCCTATGCACCTGCCTTCAAGGAAATGATCAAAAACAAATATGGCGAAGACATTGACATGCAGATAACAAATGCCTCTGATCCCTCTGAATTCTGGGAACTGGCAAGGGGTAAGAAGGTGGATATTATATCACCTGCCCATAATATTCCAAAAAGCCTGCGGTGGAATTTTATTGAAGGCGGCGTTGCTTTGCCGATAAATATTAAGAATATTCCAAACTATAAGCATCTTATTGACTTATTAAGATATAATGATTTTGTTACAAAAGACGGTGAGGTTTATGGAATGCCGTACACAATGGGTTCTTACGGTCTTGCTTATAATGCCGACAAGGTAAAGGAACCTGATTCATGGAATATCCTCCTTAGTGATGCCGCAAAGCACAAATTCACCATCTCAAAGGACTATCCAGACTGCAACATATATACAGCCGCACTTTTAAATGGTGTTCCCTACAATGATCTTTATGATATTGAAAAATTGCTGTCCAGGGTTTCCAGGAATAAACTTCAGAAAACCCTGAATATTTTAGCCTCAAATGCTAAATCCCAGTGGGAGGGAACTGCAAATCCAGATGAGTTTAACACCTTGAGCTACGCTGCAACCTGGGGATACGCTGTTGCCCAGGCAAACCTGAAGGGCGGAAACTGGAAAATGGCTAAACCAAAAGAAGGGACAAACGCATGGGTTGACCATTGGCTGATAACCTATGCCGTAAGAAATGATCCCTTTAAAAAGCATATTTGTGAGGAGTGGATAAACTTTTGCCTTTCTCCCAGGCTTCAAGTGAATGTTATTCGCAACTGGGGCGTGTCCCCTGTGGTTTCCAACATACTTGGTTTAATAACCAAAGAAGAAGCAGACACCTACATGGTCGGTGAGAATGAATACTGGAAGACCCTTTCATTCTGGGGAAAACAAAACGCCAGAACCACGAATTTTTATAAATTGTTTTGGGACAAGGCAATGCTTTTTGAAGATTAGTCTTTATATGAAAGCAGTCTTAAACACCTGCAAGCTTTTCATATTTTGCATAAGGGCAGATGATAAACTCATAAACTGGACTACCCGTGGCAATTTATAAGCACCTTAAAAAAATGGCATGGCAATTCACCTTCAAACCAGCGAGGATATTATGGACACTCAAGTAGTTGAGCATCTAAAAGAGCTTGAAAAGAAGCAGGATTACACAGCGTTGATCAAAGAGGTGGCAATAGCAGTAAAGGAAGATAAAGAAGTCTTTACCAGTGAGTTTATCAAGCAATGGTGCGGAAAAAGATACAGAAATATGTTTTTATCCGAAGCTGTTAATGACGAAGTTGCCATGAAAGCTGCAACCAAAATGTTTAAGGACAAAAGACCAGATAAACAAAAGATTGCAGAACGGTTCATGAAGGGGGATGAGCTTACCGAATGGAACATTGATATGCCAAAGTCAGAATCCCT
>JAOZSB010000097.1:0-10021 GCA_029939895.1 Desulfobacterales bacterium | reverse complement strand
TGATATGCCAAAGTCAGAATCCCTTGATAAATTCGAGAATACCACGCTGTTCTTCGCTCCTGGTCTTTTAACGGGAATGTTACCTGTCAGGGCCTTTCAAACACCGTTTCCAAAGATTTCCAAAAAAATGAACATACGGATTTTGCAGCCAGACTCGCACCCCATGCGCAGTTGTGGCGCAAATGTAGAAGACCTTGCCGCTGCAATGGATCAGGGACTTGGGCATAATGAAATGGGTGAAATAATAGACGAAAAAGATGCTGTTCCTCCAAAGGATGTAATTATTGTGGGATATAGCAAGGGAGTGCCTGATACCCTTAGAATGCTCGTAAAAAGACCGGATCTTGCAAAGCGGGTCAGGTGCTTCTATGCCTGGGCCGGCGCACTAGGGGGGACTTATCTGGTAGATGACATCTATCAATCTATTCAACATATTGATCTTCCAAATGCCGAGGAGGTTTTAAAAAACCTTCTTCTTTCTGTCTATCCTGTTATCACGGAGCAGGGGCTTTTGCGTCGATTTGACGAATTTGACATGCTTGGTGCCCTGAAGGATCTTTGTACGTTTAATGCAACTGCTTTTTGGGATAAAAATAAAGAAACCATCAATGATCTGGGTATCCCGATTTTCAACATAACCGGCTCCACCACCGTACTTGACGTGCCTTTTTTCCAGGTACAGGGTGTTCTCAGCCTTAATAAATATGATGCGAACAACGACATGCAGGTTACCCAGTCAAAGTCGAAAATTCACATGCCAATGGCCACCGACCTTGCAATGTTTAATGCTCACCACTGGGATATGTCCTACGATCCATTTCCGAAAACCATGCTTTTCAGCTCAAAGCATGTTGAACATCCATTCCCAAAGGAAGCAGCAATGACTGCTATTATTCAACTTGCAGCAGAGCTTGGGCTTATTGACTGATTATGTGTCAGTCCGCAGTATAATTTTTCAAAGGGCAGCCCATCAGTGGTTGCCCTTTTTTAAATATGCTCCTTCTTTTTTTTAAAAAAAACAGCAGTTTAAATACATATATAAGAAAAAAAATCCTGAATGACATTCCTATTGATATTCTATCTGTTATGTATTATTAAAAAGAATTGAAAAAAAATTACACTTCAAACCAGCGAGGTTATTATGGACGCAGAAAGAATTGAACATTTAAAAGAACTTGATGCAAAAAAAGATTACACAGAGCTAATAAAAGAGGTGGCAAAGGCGGTAAAAGAAGACAAAAGGATTTTTACCAGTGATTTCATCAAACAGTGGTGCGCCAGGAGATACAGGAATATATTTTTATCCGAGGCTGTTAATGATCAGGTAGCCCTGAAAGCCGCCACCAAACTTTTTAAAGATAACAGGTCCGACAAACAAAAAATTGCCGAGCGTTACATGAAGGGTGATGAGCTTAGAGAATGGCAGGAAGAGATGCCGGCATCTGAGGCCCTTGATAAAATCGAGAATACCACGCTTTTCTTTGCTCCTGGAATGCTGACCGGAATGCTGCCGGTTCGGGCCTTCCAAACACCTTTTCCCCAGGTAGCTCGAAAAAAGAATATAAGAATACTTCAGGCAGACGTACATCCCATGCGCGGATGCGAGGCTAACCTTGATGACCTTGTCGCTGCACTGGAAAAGGGATATGGTCATGATGAAAAAGGCGAGTTAATAAGTAAAGAAGATGCAGTGCCCCCTGGTGACGTTTTTATGATTGGTTACAGCAAGGGTGCGCCAGATATTATGAACCTGCTTGTTAAAAGACCTGACCTTGCAAAACGGATTCGCTGTTTTTTTAGCTGGGCCGGAGCACCTGGTGGTTCGTATCTTGGAGACGACATCTATGAGTCGATAAAAGATAAGGATCTCCCAACTTCCGAGGATATTGTGGCAAGTCTTCTTCTTGCTGTATTTCCGGTTATTAACGAAAAAGGACTTTTACGCAGGTTTGATGAGTTTGATATAAAGGCCGCCATAAAAGATATTGCAATAGAAAACAGAGAAGCCTTTTGGGAAGAGCATAAAGAAACCCTTATGGCTATGGATATACCGGTTTTTAACATAACAGGTTCAACCACAGTGCTTGACGTTCCATATTTTCAGGTGCAGGGTGTGCTTACCTTGAACAGGTACGATGCAAACAATGACATGCAGGTTACCCAGGCAAAATCTAAGCTCAATATGCCCATGGCTACTGACCTTGCAATGTTTAACGCTCACCACTGGGATATGTCCTACGATCCATTCCCGAAAACAATGCGTTTTGGTTCCAAGCACCTTGATCATCCATTTCCAAAGGAAGCAGCAATGATGGCGATTGTTCAGGTTGCTGTTGAGTTGGGACTGATTGACTGATTTGAAATAAATTACGGAAAAATTTTTAACAGATGTGAAAAAAAAATCCCCGGCAGGAGACGTTCAGCCGGGGATTTTTATATTTTGTAAGGCTTATTATCCGAATTGAGTATTTTATACCCCGCCGGTATTCGAAGGCACAAAAAAAACCCATCAAGCCGGAACTATATAAGCCTGAAGGGCTGCACCCAGTTTACTTGGCCCTTTATTATCATCGCCTTGATTGCCATGTACCCCGCACGGCCAAAGGCATATGTTTAAGGCAGGTCTTCTGACTCCCGGATCATCCTAGTTGCGAAGCCTTCCCAATGGATTGTTCCATAAGTGGCATTATTCGCTTTCGTACCCGGTTACAGCGGCGGGACCGCTCCCGAATTTAACGGGATTCCCTCTTAGGCAGTAAAGCACCTTAAACTTTTATTAAGATAGCGTTAATAATTATCGTTGTCAACAAAATCGTTTGCATGTTGATTATCTTTGGGGTAGTGATTATCTTTTTTAGTGTTATATTTAAATTGAAACATTTGAAAATGCGTAAAGCCTATAGATTGTCTTTTAAAAAAAACGAGGAGAAAAATAATGCCTATTTACGAATATAAATGTACAGACTGTGAAAATGAATTTGAGGCACTTGTTTTTGGAAGTGAAAAACCAGATTGTCCGAAATGTGAAAGCACTAAAATCGAAAAGTTAATGTCAGCCTGCGGGTTTGTGAGCAAAGGTTCCGGTGGAGAGACAGTCTCTACTTCTGCGTCTGCTTCATCGTGTACCGGCTGTGCTGCAACTGCCTGTTCAACATGCAGTCACTAAGTGCGCCGCAAAAAATTAAAAAAAATTCTTCTCAAAAAAAAATAAGGCATAACAATAAATGCCAGGGATAAAATGATGTCAGAAAATAGTATAGTTATTGGAACCAGGGGGAGCAAGCTTGCTCTGTGGCAGGCCGAGTGGGTGCAAAGCGCCCTTATTGAAGCAAAGCCATCCCTTGAGGTTAAGCTTGAAATTATTAAAACCAAGGGTGATAAAATTCTCGACACGCCATTGGCAAAGGTCGGTGGAAAAGGGCTTTTTGTGAAGGAAATTGAGGAAGCTCTACTTGATGGCCGGGTTGATCTGGCAGTCCACAGTATGAAAGACATGCCGGCCCAGATTCCTGACGGCCTTATAATAGGATGTGTGCCAGAAAGGGAGATAGCCAGCGATGTGCTGATTTCAGCAAAGGGTTTAAAGCTTTCACAACTCCCGGATGGTGCAGGTATTGGTACAAGCAGCCTCAGAAGATCTTCGCAGCTTCTGGCTGTCAGGCCGGATTTGAAAATTATCCCCCTGAGGGGCAATCTTGATACCCGTCTGAGAAAACTTGTTGAGTTTGATGAGCTTGATGCAATTGTTCTTGCAGGGGCAGGGGTTAAGCGTCTTGGACTCGAGGACAGGGTGACAGAGGTTCTTGATTTCTCCGTGATGCTGCCTGCTGTTGGCCAGGGAGCCTTGGCTATTGAAACACGGAAGGGTGATTCAAAAATTTATGAACTCATGAAGGGGATTGATCACTCGACCACCAAGACTGAAGTGCTTGGGGAACGGGCGTTCCTTAACAGGCTTGAGGGCGGCTGTCAGGTTCCTATTGCTGCATATGGAAAAATAACAGATGATCAATATATTTTAACCGGGCTGGTTTCTGATCTTGATGGAAAGCAGATTTATAAAAAAGAGATGAGCAGTCCCATAAACAAAGCTGAAGCAACTGGTGTTGCCCTTGCTGAAGAACTTCTTGCAATGGGTGCCGGAGTTGTTTTGGATGAATTGAAAGAAAATGCAAATGGCGCGTAAAACTGGAATTATTTATCTTATTGGCGCAGGTCCTGGAGATCCGGGGCTTATAACAATAAAAGGTGCAGAGTGTATTAAAAAGGCAGATACTATCGTATACGATTATCTGGCGACTGTCGAACTTCTGGAATATGCATCTAAAGATGCGGAACTGATATATGTCGGTAAAAAAGGCTCTGATCATACCCTGACACAGGACAAGATCAACCAGCTTCTGGTTGATAAAGGGCTTGAGGGCAGGGTGGTTGCCCGGCTCAAGGGGGGCGATCCCTTTATATTTGGTCGTGGTGGAGAGGAAATCGAGGAAATTACAAAGGCTGGTATAGCCTTTGAGGTTGTTCCGGGTGTAACATCGGCTGTTTCCGCACCTGCATATGCAGGCATTCCCCTGACACACAGAAAATTTACTTCTACAGTAGCCTTTGTGACTGGCCACGAGGACCCGACAAAAAAGGACTCAGGAATTGACTGGGCCTCTCTTGCCAAGGGCATAGGCACGATAGTTTTTCTAATGGGGATAAAAAACCTGCCTAATGTTGTTGAAAATCTTATTAATAACGGCAGAGCAGAATCGACTCCGGCAGCAGTGATAAGGTGGGGTACAAAGCCTGTCCAGCGGACGGTTGTTGGGACTCTTGGCAATATTGAAGAAAAAGTTCTGGAATCAGGCATCAAGCCCCCGGCTGTTATAGTTGTGGGAGAGGTTGTGAGCCTGCGTGGAGTGATGAACTGGTTTGAGAAAAAACCGCTTTTTGGGAAACGTATAGTTGTAACAAGAGCAAGGGCGCAGGCCAGTGACCTTACCCATGAACTGGCACTTCTTGGTGCAGAGATCATTGAATGTCCGACAATCAAGATTGTTCCGCCAGAGGACTTTTCACCAATGGATGATGCAATAAAAAGGATTGAGCAATATTCATGGATAGTATTCACAAGTGTCAACGGCGTTGAATCCTTTTATGAAAGGCTCTATGCCCTTGGGTTGGATTCCCGTTGTTTTGGTGGATTGAAAACCGCATCAATCGGCCCTGCTACAGCACAGAAGCTGAAATCCTTTGGAATCAACTCTGATATTATTCCTGAAACTTACAGGGCAGAATCAGTAGTAAAGGCCTTTGAGAGTGAGCAGGTGAAAGGCAAAAAGATTCTTTTGCCAAGGGCAGAGGAAGCAAGGCCCGTTCTTCCTGTGGAGTTGACTGCAATGGGTGCTGTTGTTGATGAGGTAACAGCATATCGAACGATTGTTGATGGTTCATGCGAAGATGTGATTAAGGAGAGTTTAAAAACAGGAGTAGATTTAATCACCTTTACGAGTTCTTCTACTGTGAAGAATTTTATGTCGCTGATTCAAACCCAGGTTGATGAATCCGGTCTGGAAGAAGTTATTGGTAATGCAGGATGTGCATGCATAGGGCCAATAACGGCTGACACCGCATCAGACATGGGGCTGAAACCAACCGTTATAGCTGATACTTTTACTATTCCAGGTTTATGCAGTGCAATCATAGAGCATTTTTCCAAAGCTTAAATTCAGGTTTTTCTGCTTGCTGAATCGCTGCTTTTATAAAGAACTGTTGATTTTTTAACAAAATTATTGTATGAAAAGTATTAAATTTATTAAATTAAATTTTGTGGGTAATTTATTTTCTGAGTTAATTTTTTTAAAAATAATAATATTCAGAAAAAATCAGGTTCCAAGTTGAACTGGTTTCATTGAAGTTTTTGAAAATGGTTCAACTTGAGTCAAAGTGACTTTTTTAAAAATTGGCTCAGTTTTACTATCCTTAGCAACCCGTGGAGCAGATATGGAAAAATACCTGAAAAATCTTCCAAATACCGTAGAGAAGATCAAGGCATTAAATGATATTATCATAACGAACATTGTTCTGATCGGACAGGTTCCAGCCCCCACGTTCAAGGAAAACAGGCGCACAAATTTTTTCCTGGACAGACTCTCTGAAGCCGGGGCAGACGAGTGCACAACTGATGGTTATCGAAATCCAATCAGTATAATCAGGGGAACAGACCCAACCAAGCCGCCTATTTTTGTGGCTGCCCATATGGACACGCCCTTTGATGCAGATGTGGACCATAACTACACAGTACAAAAGGGTGAAATAAAAGGGGCCGGGGTGCTTGATAACTCCGTGGGCCTTGGCGTACTGCTGTCCATGCCGGACATCCTCAGGGCATTGGAGCTCAAGTTTGAATCTGATATTGTCCTTGTTGGATCTATACAGTCCATTGGAAAGGGAAACCTGCGGGGAATACGCCACCTCCTTAAAACCTGGAAAACCCCCATCCGTGGAGCAGTTGTTGTGGAAGGCGGAGAGCTGGGACGGCTCAATTGCACAACAGACGGCATGATCCGTTGTGAGATCACATGTCATATTTCAAGAACAAACGCATTTGAGCATACCTTCAAGCCCAATGCGATACTCATACTCCATGAAGTTATTAACCAGATACTTGAGATCAGGCTTCCCCAGCGACCACGCTCCAGGGTTATAATCGGAAAGATAAGCGGTGGGTTCAAATACGGAACAATTGCCTATCAATCATCCCTTGGGCTTGAAATACAGTCTGATTCTGACAAGATGGTAAAAAGTATTTACAACAACATAAAAGACATCGTGGAAGGCATACACCACGAACATCATGTGGAGATGGAATTCAAGACCATAAGTAACGTGAACGCCTCCAAGCTCCCATATAATCACCCCCTTGTAAAAAGTTCAGTAAAAGTTATGAAGGCCCTTGACCTGACACCGGTCAGTGAACCCAGTGAGTCAGAGCTTTCAATATTTTTATCCAGGAAGATTCCAGCCGTCACCCTTGGGGTCACAAAGGGAAATGATTATCATCTGGAGTCTTCAGCCATGGAGATAGAACCCATGTACAAAGGTATTGCTCAGATAATAGGTGTGATGATGGCTATCGACAGCGGGATCTGTGATGAATAGATATTTGAGCAGATGCAAATCCTGTTTTTTAAAAAATATCAACAGTTATATAAATATTTGAGGTGTTAAGATGAACCAACAACATTTTATCGACAACAACACCTTCCATTTTTCGGAATTTAAAGACCTTACGCATCTTGTAGATGCCAAGGAAGAGCGTGGGCTAACCATATCATTGTGTCTGCCAACCCTTAACGAGGAAAAAACCATAGCAAAAGAGATACTGATCATGAAGTCTGAACTCATGACCAGGTATCCTCTGCTTGATGAAATCGTGGTGATTGATTCCGGGTCCTCTGATAATACCAGAGAGATTGCCAGCAGCTATGGCGCAGATGTATACAAGGCAGACGAGATACTTCCACACCTTCCCCCATTTAAGGGAAAAGGCGAAAATCTATGGAAGGCACAGTTTATAACCAAGGGCGATATTATTGTTTATATTGATGCTGACATCAAAAACATACATCATCGTTTTGCATATGGACTGATTGGCCCTCTGCTGTTGACGGATACGATAAAGTATTCCAAGGCATTTTATGACAGACCAATAGCTACTGGTAAAGGAACCATGCGTGCAACCGGCGGCGGCAGGGTGACAGAGCTTGTTATCCGGCCCTTGTTTTCTCTGTTTTTTCCAGACCTGACCCTCATTATTCAGCCCCTTTCCGGTGAATATGCAGCCTATCGGGATATTCTTGAAAAAATTCCATTCCCCATTGGTTACGGCATTGAAACCAGCATGATACTTGATATTTATGAAAAATGGGGCATGGAGGTTTTTGGCCAGGTTGACCTTGACCGTCGTGTTCACAGAAACCAGGACACAAAGGCGCTTGGCAAGATGTCGTTTATGATTCAGAAAACTTTTCTTAAAAGAATTGAAAAACTGGGACTCATAGACATTAAAACCGAAGTGTTTGACGAAATAATTCAATTTGCCATTGAAAACGACAAATACCAGCTTCAAAGCAGCCAGATTGAAGGTTATGAGCGTCCGCCCATGATACAGATTCCAGAATACTGCGATAAGTTTAATATCAAGCCTGAGCAGGATTCAAGCGAATGATTTTGAAACTATTGAAACGGATGTTCATTTGAAACCAGTTCTGACAGACAACTACATGCGGCAGCTCAACTATCTCAGGGTTTCAATTACTGACAGGTGCTCCCTTTCATGCATTTACTGCATGCCGAGTATTGGTGTTAAAAAACTATCCCACCATGATATTCTCAGCTATGAGGAAATTACCCGTCTTGTTAGAATTTTTTCAGAAATAGGCGTAGACAAGGTGCGTGTTACCGGTGGAGAGCCTTTTGTACGCAGGGGTGCAGCAGAGTTTATTGCGGAGTTGACAAAAAATAAAAATCTTAAAGATATTTCTGTCACCACAAACGGGGTTCTGCTTGAAGATAATCTCAATGCCCTGAAAGATTGCGGAATTAAAAGGCTTAACATCAGCCTTGATACGCTTGACAGGGAAAAGTTTAAAAAAATTACCGGTTTTGATTTCTTTGACAAAGTTTGGAGGTCTATACTCACAGCGCTTGAAAATGGTTTTGCTCCTGTTAAAATTAACGTTGTTGTCCTGAACAGCATAAACATTGATGAGATAAACGAGTTCGTGAGTTTGACCAAAAAATATCCCGTCCATGTAAGATTCATAGAATATATGCCGACGGTCAACCCGGATATTGAATTTAAACCTGAAAAGCCTTTTCTGGCACCAGAAATCAGGGAAACCATAGAAAAAATTTCTCCGATTGAACCCCTTCAGCCAAGTGATACACAACGCTTTGACGGGCCAGCCGAAAGGTTCAGGCTGCCTGGAGCCATGGGTGAAATCGGCATAATACGTCCAGTGAGCAGGCATTTTTGCAACAGGTGTAATCGGCTGAGGCTTACGGCATCAGGTCAACTGAAAGTTTGCCTTTTATCGGATATTCACACTGACCTTAAAACGCCCCTCCGCTCTGGCAGCACCAATGCCCGGATAGTAGAAATTATTAAAACAGCCATAAAAACAAAACCTGAAATGCACTTACTATCATCTTCGGGTAATGGCATAGAATCCATGTCATCCATAGGCGGTTAAAACCGATAATAGTAATCATTCTTATTTTTTTGAGAAAATTATATCAATTCCAGGTCAATAACAGGCGGTTATAATGGAATATAATATTCACAAATACACCAGCTCAGCCCTTCCACAAACGCACCCCGACAAAATTGGAGCAGTGGGAAGGATTTTTGGTATGAACCCTGCCAGTATGCGTAAATGCAGGGTGCTTGAACTTGGATGCGGAGACGGCAATAATTTAATTCCCATGGCACAGGGAAATCCAGAAAGCGAGTTTATGGGGATAGATCTTTCTGAAATGGCTGTTTCCAGGGGCCGGGCCATGCTGGACAAGCTGAAGCTAAACAACCTGACGCTGGCTGTCGGGGATATTCTGGAGTTTGACACGGGCCAGGGGCCCTTTGACTATATAATTCTTCATGGAATATATTCCTGGGTTCCTGATGTTGTTAAAGAAAGGATATTAGAGATTTGCAATGAGTGCCTCACTCCTCAGGGAATTGCATATATAAGCTATAATACATATCCTGGTTTCCACTCAAGAGAGGTCGTGAGAAACTTAATGGCCTTCCATGTTAAGGGTTTTGATGATCCTGAAATGAAGATAGCCCAGGCAAAATCATTTTTAAGTGTCATGTCCCAGGGAAGTGTTTCAAAACAAAGCCCATACAGCAAGGTGCTGGCTGAGGAACTGGAGTATATCCAGCAGTTGAAACCGGAACAGCAGGATAACTATATTTACTTTGATTATCTGTCCAGTATTAATGATGCATTTTATTTTGAGGAATTCA
>JAOZSB010000096.1:10527-13520 GCA_029939895.1 Desulfobacterales bacterium | reverse complement strand
ATATTATATCACAGTTGTTACATCATGTCTTTCTGAGATTCAGTGATTGCATCATCAAGATTTTTCCTGAGAACCTCTGGAAGCCCTTCAATATCAACGTGCAGAAATCCCCGGACTATGGTGGAGATCGCCTCGTCTTCATCAAGCCCCCTGGACATGAGGTATTCAATTTCCCTCTGGTCGATTTTGCCGACAGCTGCCTCATGTGACATTTCCACCCCAGGTACATGCCCCTGAAGTTCCGGGATTGCGTGGATGAGTCCATCGTTGAGTATCAGCCCCTTGCATTCGAGGTGGGCCTTGATTCCTGGATATTTACCCACAAGGTCGCCCCTGGCAATAATGGTTCCGCCATATGTTATGGCCCTGGAAATTATTTCTGCCTTTGTGTTTGGTGCATCAAGAATTACCCTGCCGCCAACGTCAATGTGGCTTTCCTGGCTTGCTACGAGTACGCTCTGGAACCTTGCAATAGCTCCCTCCCCGGTTAAACGGGTTGTGGGGAACATTTTCAGGGAACCAACGGGTTTAAGGGATATGTAGTTGGATATAAAGATGCCGCCCTCTTCAACTGTAATGCCTGTTTTGGGTCGGACATTTACTTCATCGCCCCACTCATGAATCATGGTGAACATGAGCTTCGCGCCTTTTTTTACATAAAACTCGCTTACGCCGATATGCATCCCGGAAACAAGATGGGGTGCTGTGGCGCAGCCGGTTATAATGTGGAGTTCGGAGTCTGGCTCTGCAATAACTATATTATGAACGTTCTGTGAAAAGCCTTCCTTGGAAAGATACAGGCACGACTGAACCGGATGCTCGGTCTTTACGCCTTCGTTTGTGCGGATAAAGTAACCCTCGTGGGGGTTTTTGGCGACAGAATCTGTAAACTCATCGGCTGATGCAGAAACATTTTTCCAAAAATAGTCTTTCAGCCAGGGGTGGGTGTCCTCTGCTTCGGAAATGCCCATGATCTCCACACCATCCTGACAGGTTTTGCAGTGAACCACAGAGCGGTCCTTTTGAATAAATGTTCCGGCACGGTCTTTTTCGCTGGTGTCAACGCCTACGTTAATAAGTTTTTTCGCATCTTCTGTGTCGATTTTTTCCAGATTTTCAACATAGGAATGCTCATCAGCCTCGTTGGAATATGCTTTTATATCTATTTTATCATTTACATTGAACATTTGCCACACTCCTCGTATCCGTATTCCTTGATCCACTTCAAGATTTCTCTGGCATTCTGGGAGCAACTAAATGCGCCGTTTTGCAGAACTAATCCCTTGTCAGCAGTTATATAGTCAAGAATATGCCCGGTATGCGTAATAACCAGGGCTGATTTTTTGCTGGTTTCTACAACCTGTTTATGAATGGTTCCCTTGTTGCGCCTTATCCCCCGGTGGAGGAGAGAGTTGATGGTGTCACCAAGAAGCTCGATGCTCACAAGGTCAACCCCGGATTCCGGCTCGTCAAGAAGCATAAGGTCAGGCTGCTGCGCAGAAAGCTGCAACAGTTCTGATCTTTTTATCTCGCCTCCGGAAAAATTGTGGTTCACGTCCCTGTCCAGAAAATCAACCATATTAAGCTGCGAGGCCATATCGTCAAGGTCGATTGCACGCTCCTTGGCAGCCATGCTCACGATATCCCTGGTCTTTAGTCCGTTTATTGTCGGGGGTCGCTGGAACGAAACCCCAAGGCCCAGATCAGCCCGTTCATTTATGGGCATGTAGGTAATGTCTTCGCCCTTGAATGTGATCTTTCCCGATATTACCTTGTAGCCGGAAAAGCCCATTATTGTCATCATCAGGCTTGTTTTGCCGGAACCGTTTGGCCCGAAAAGTATGTGAGTTTCACCTGCTGGAATTTCCATATTTATGTTTTTCAGTATGGTTTTTCCGCCAACTTCAACCTTCAATCCTTCTATTAAAAGCATTTTTAAATCCCCTTTTGCCAAAAATATTTTTCTCTATTTTTGCCTAACTGCTTTGCCGACAATATGCTGCCGCCAAATTTTGAATCAAAAAGAACCTGTTTCTGGATATACTATAGTAATCTTTGCCTGATAAGGCAAAACTAAAATAAAGTATTTGTGTTTTTTTTTACTTTTAAAAAATACGGTCAATGCGGCACGTAAGCCGAATCCTGTTCCTTTTTTAAGGTTACCCCAAAAAAGGCGATGACCATTCATCTATGGGCTGCGGTTGCCCGCAGCCTCTTGCGACCTACCCGGGAACGCAGACGGGCCGTCCTTAATGTCCCCCTATTTGGTCTTGCACCGGGCCGGGTTTACCAAGCTTCCCTGGTCACCCAGAGAACTGGTGCGCTCTTACCGCACCGTTTCACCCTTACCCCACGAATGGGGCGGTCTACTCTCTGCTGCACTTTCCGTCGCATTGCTGCGCCTCCGCGTTACGGAGCGCCCTGCCCTGTGGTGTTCGGACTTTCCTCCGGAATTTTTTAAAAAACCCCGACGGTCACCTGTTCCGCACCAACCGTATTATTTTTTTGTCTGTCAAAATTCTTTTTACTGCAACATCTTTTTTACAAATTTGTGGCTTCCTATGTAGCCGGGTTTTATATCTCGCCCTTACAGGGCTTTTTTATGTAGATGCTCTACTCCTGGGGTTTCACCCCAGGCTATTATATTTCGCCCCTTCAGGGCTGGTGCAGAGCCTGGGAACGAGAAGTATGCCCAGCACCAAAATTGACATTAAGACGATTATTACTGCAAATCGTCTTAATGTCATTGATGTATGTCAAAGATGTAAAAAATATTTTTGCTACGCAGAGATTGATAGCGCAGGCGAATATCCTGAAAATTGTCTACGCTGTCAAGATCAAGGCGGACTTTAATTTTTAACCGGAGGCGTACTCTGTTGTACGTCGAGGATTAAAAATTAATGTCCAGCGCAGAGATTGGCTGCGTAGGCGAATATCTTGAAAATTGTCTACGCTGTCAAGATCAAGGCGGACTTTAATTTTTAACCGGAGGC
>JAOZSB010000096.1:6179-10427 GCA_029939895.1 Desulfobacterales bacterium | reverse complement strand
GTACTCTGTTGTACGTCGAGGATTAAAAATTAATGTCCAACGCAGAGATTGGCTGCGTAGGCGATTTTCATTCGGTTGGTTTTTCCCAGTATATTATCCTGTGACAATGGGGGCAGTTGCGAACCTTGTCAGACTTCTGCAACTCATTGTAGAACTGCGGAGGAATATTCATATTGCACCCCATGCACACAGACTTGATTGCTGCTGCAATCGCCGGCTGAATAACAATCCGGGTTGTTCTCTTAAAAATATCGAGCATTTTCGGCTCAATTCCATCAAGAGCCTTAAGGCGTAATTCTGCAAGCTCCTCAAGCTTTGCCTCAATCCCCTTGGTCTGCTTTTTAATCGCTGACCTGTCCTCGGCTAAAAGCTTTTTTTCTTCCGTAAAAGTCTTCTTGGTTGCCTTTACTGCCTTCTCACCAGCTTCAATTTTTTCAAGGTACTCAAGCATAGTGTCCTCAAGGGCCGAGTTCTTCTTGTTCAGCTCTTCAATTTCCTTGAGAATCGCATGGTATTCTTTGTTGGTTTTAATGGATGTCAGGCGAGCGTCTTTTTGTGCTGCGCTATCAGCATTTTCCTTAATCTGTCTGTCGAGTTCCCTGTATTCCTTTTGCACAGCCTCAAGATCTGTTGCTGTATCCTCGGTTGTTTTCTTAAACACTGCTTCCCTGTCGTCTATCTCCTTAAGCTGTTCAGCTAAGTCTCCGAGGCTTATCTTCACCATTGAAACTTCGGTATCTATCTTTTGAAGTTTTGCAAGAAGCAACATTTGTTCTGTAAAATTATCTGCCATTTTTTTACCGCCCAATCTTTATTGTTTTACTATAGATAACATAATTGCTATTAATTAAAAAATCAATAACTTTCAGCCAAGTATTTTTTAGATACTTGAATTTATACAAGCCAGAAGGGGTCTTTTTCCGTTAAACACGGTTCGACCTTTGCAGTTTCAAACCCCTGGTCAGAAAGTTCCTTTCCCAGGATCTTTGCCAGGCGTTCCACTGCAATGTGTTCCGAGGCAAAATGCCCGTAGTCGATAAGACCTTTTCCAGCATCCTCAATTATTTTTGCATCGTGGAACTTTACGTCTCCAGTGATGTAAACATCTGCGCCAGAGGCAAAGAAAGCTCCTAAAAGGCTTCCTCCGCTGCCAGAGCAAATTGCCGCAGTCTTTACTTCCAGATCAGGATCTCCCGCTGCCGAAACCCGATCAGTATTAAGCTTTTGTTTAATTGTCTGCGCAAGGGACTTGAGGGTGTCAGGTTTTTCAAGACTGCCAAACCTGCCCAGACCTGCGCCTGTTTTTTCTCCGGGAAGTGCAATAACATCAATTGCAGGAGTTTCGTATGGGTGCGCCTTTTTGAGTTTCTCAAGAGCCTTGCCAAGGTTTTTTTGCGCAACCAGAACCTCTACTCTGTATTCATCTACCTCATTTATTTTCCCATGCTCCCCTGACCAGGGTTCTGAGCCGTCACCCGGTTTGAATGTTCCCTTTCCCTGAACTCTGAAGGAGCATGAATCATAGGTTCCGATTGTCCCGGTTCCGGCTTCAGCAGAAAAAAGAGCATCCATGACTTTGGTTTCATGCCCCAGGGGGACGAAAACCACAATCTTGAACATCTTTTCCTCTTTTTCATCAAACAGCACTTTTATATCTTGAATTCCCACCAGATCAGCAAGCATGTCGTTAATGCCGCCTATTGCACTGTCAAAATTGGTATGGACTGTAACTATTGAGAGGTCGCTTCTTGCTGCTTTGTAGATGATTGAGCCGGTTTGAGTTGAGAAGTCTATTTTTTTCAGGGGGTTGAAAATCATCGGGTGATGCGCGATAAGAAGATTAACTTGGCTTTGGATCGCCTTGTCAATAACTTGTTTTGATGCATCAAGGCAGACCCATGTCAGTTCGGCTGGCAATCCAGGCCCCCCTACCTGGAGACCTGAGTTGTCCCAGTCCTCGGCAAGATCAAAGGGACAAATCCTGTCAAGGGCCGTTATTACATCTGATACTTTTAAAACCATGGGGTTCTCATCTTTATTCAAAGAGATTATCTACAGTCAAAAGAAAAAGGCGCGGATTTAAACCCCGCACCTTTATCCGTAATTATACTTAATATTTTTGAGTGGGCCCACCTGGGTTCGAACCAGGGACCTACCGGTTATGAGCCGGTGGCTCTTCCAACTGAGCTATGGGCCCGCTGTATAGCCGGACATTGAAAGTACTCCCCAAATATTGGTTTGTCAAGGGACAATCAGGCAATACCAGGCATTTTTATAAAAAAAAGGCTTAAGTCTCTATAAAGCTTTTTAATTTCTTGCTTCTGGTCGGATGCCGGAGTTTCCGCAATGCCTTTGCTTCTATCTGGCGAATCCTCTCCCTTGTTACGGCAAAGTCCTTGCCCACTTCTTCAAGTGTATGGTCTGCTTTTTCGCCAATCCCGAAACGCATCCTCAGCACCTTTTCCTCACGTGGGGTCAGGGTGGCAAGTATTTTTCTGGTTTGCTCGGACAGGTTAAAGCTTACCGCTGCCTCAGAAGGAAGCATAAACTTCTTGTCTTCAATAAAATCTCCAAGATGGCTGTCTTCTTCTTCACCTATTGGAGTCTCCAGGGATATTGGCTCTCTGGAAATTTTCAGAACCTTCCTGACCTTTTCCAGTGGGATCTCCATCTTGTCGGCAATCTCTTCGGGGGATGGTTCCCGCCCAAGTTCCTGCACAAGGTAGCGTGATGTCCTTATCAGCTTGTTGATTGTCTCGATCATATGAACCGGGATTCGAATAGTTCTGGCCTGATCTGCAATCGCCCTGGTGATGGCCTGACGAATCCACCATGTAGCGTATGTGCTGAACTTGTAGCCGCGCCTGTATTCAAACTTGTCCACAGCCTTCATCAGACCAATGTTTCCCTCCTGGATGAGGTCGAGAAACTGTAGTCCCCTGTTGGTGTATTTTTTTGCAATACTGACCACCAGACGAAGGTTAGCCTGGATAAGCTCGCTTTTGGCCATCTTTGCCCTGAGCCTTCCATCGTCAACAGATGCTATCACCCTTTTCAGAGATCGGTTGTTGGCCTTCAGCTCAAGCTCGGCCTCTGAACTCCTGTCCATTAAGTTTCTTGCTTCAAAAAACAGAATTTCAAGTTCCTTGCGTGATAATCCGCTCTGGGCCTTTGCCCACTTCACAAAGTTGGTCTTTGAAGTGAGGTTGATCTTAAAATCGGTCACCGTGACATTGAGTCCCTCGGCAAACTTTGATATTGTCTGATTCATCATATCAAAGCTTCTTATCTGGTTGCGTATCCTCAGCTCAATTTTATCTATGACCCTGCTTTCAAGCCGCCATTCCTTTAAAAAACTAAATATTTTGTTATTGCGCCTTGATATACACCTTCTGATCTTGCGCTGTCCTCCGGGTATGTGCTTTTCCAGAAAAAGCTTATCCCTGAAATCCATGTTTTCTTCGTGGATTTCCCGGATAGACCTGATGGTGCTTGAAAAGCTTTCTATCTGAAGCATCTCGTCAACATAGGTGTCGCCTTCATCAATGTCCCTGAGTACATGCTTGGGTCTCAGGTTTCCGTTTTCAATGTGGCTTCCCAGAACAAGTATGCTGTCGGTACCGATGGTGGTCTCAATCAGGGCCTTGAGGACTTCCTGCTCCCCGGCCTCGATCTTTTTGGCTATCTCGATTTCCCCCTCCCTGCTCAGGAGGGTCACCATTCCCATTTCCCTGAGGTACATCTTAACAGGGTCGGTAACCGTACCAAAATCTGCTGAAGCCTCCTTGGCTGCGGCAGCTTCGGTTGTCTGCTTTTTGGTTTTCCTGCCCTTGCGAGTCTTCTTGCCATCGTCAATTTCGATTTCCAAATCATCAAAAAGGGTCAGGGTATCATCAATCTGCTCAGGCGAAAGCATGTCTTCGGGCAAAGCATCGTTTATTTCATCATAGGTAAGAAAACCCTGCTTCTTTCCCTTCTTAACCAACTTTTTGAGGGCTTCCTCTGTCTTTTTCTTCAATGCTTTTTCATCCACCTTTGCAGGCGCTTTCTTTTTATCTGTATCTTTTGCCGGTGCTGCTTTCTTTGCAGCGGCCTTTGCTGGAGTTGCCTTTTTTGCTGCTGTTTTCTTTTCGGCAGCCTTTGCAGGAGTTGCCTTTTTTGCTGCTGTCTTCTTCTCAGCAGCCTTTGCTGGCGTTGCCTTTTTTGCTGCTGTCTTCTTCTCAGCAGCCTTTGCTGGCGTTGCCTTTT
>JAOZSB010000096.1:0-6079 GCA_029939895.1 Desulfobacterales bacterium | reverse complement strand
CTTTTGCCGGAGTTGCTTTTTTTGCAGCGGTTTTAGCTGGTGCTGCCTTTTTTACTGCGACTTTTGCCGGAGTTGCTTTTTTTGCAGCGGTTTTAGCTGGTGCTGCCTTTTTTACAGCGGCTTTTGCCGGTGTTGCTTTTTTTGCAGCAGCCTTCTTTGTGGTGGCCTTTGCCGGTGTTGCTTTCTTTGCGGCAGGCTTCTTAGTTGCTGTTTTCTTTGTTGCAACTTTTTTCTCTACCTTTTTTGTAGCGGTTTTTTTTGTCGCCATGAATATTTAAGCTCCTTGAAATTTAAAAACCCATTTTTCTCTTTTCAAATTTTTCTGCAAGTTTTTGTTTTTCTGCCATAAGCCCTGTCCATCTCTCATGGTCTTGTGATGCCTCGGCTTTTCTTATCTCTTTATCGAGTTCCGTTCTTTTCTTTTTACTTTTTGCGGTCTCAAATTGATTTAAAAGCCTTTTACACACCTTGTCTGTCCACTGTCCAGCCTGGTCCTCCTTGAGGTAAACCGAGGTGATCAGCCTTGAAACTCCTTCGTTATTCACAGTCGATACAAGCCTTGAAGGGTCAAAGTCGCCCTCCCGGTAGCAGGCTGTCACCGTATCAACTGCAAGCTTTACAGTATTGTCTTCAAGCAGGCCCGCAATACCCCTTGCCTCAACATCAGGTATGATGTCAGGACACTGGAGCATCATTTCCAGGATTTGCTTTTCTGTTCTATCAACAGCCAGGGGCAAGGCTTCACGCTGATCCATTTCTTCAACACTTGATGTGCGCCCTGGTTTTCCGGCTGCCTTCCTAACACCCTGGAGAACCGCATCATGGCCTACGCCTGTTCGTTCTGCAATTTCCTTTACATAAATAGATCTGGCAATTGAATCATCTATCATGGATAAAGGGCCAGACAGGTCTGCTATGATTTTTATTTTCCCCTGGGGTGTCAACCCATGCCTTTTTATTGCTGTTTCCACAAGAAACGTAACCGCATCCAGGGCCTTTTCTGCCTCTGCTTCAAATGCCTGTTTCCCAAACTCCTTAATATAGGTGTCAGGGTCATAACCATCCGGAAGAATCAGAATCTTTGTGTCTGCATCTCCCTTTGTATAAACATCCCTGCGGGAGAAATTCATGTGTTCCTTAAAAAATACATCCACACATTTTTCCGCAGCACGAATTCCAGCAGCATCGGAATCGTAAACAAGAAACATGTTCTCGGCAGACAGGTTATTAAGCATCCTCACATGGTCAGGTGTAAGTGCCGTCCCCAGAGTTGCAACTGCGTTCCCTATGCCGTGACTGTGCAGGGCAATTGCGTCAAGATAGCCCTCCACAATAAAAACAGACTTTTTTTCCCGTATAATCTGCTTTGCAGCAAAAAGCCCGTACAGGGATTTACTCTTGTTATACACCGGCGTTTCCGGCGAGTTAAGGTACTTGGGAAGCGAATCATCAAGAACCCTTCCACCGAAACCAATTATGCTGCCGGTATTATCTGGTATCGGAAAGATTACCCTTTCCCTGAAGCGGTCATAATAGCCCCCTGCGGTTTTCAGGATTATAAGTCCTGCTTTTTCTGCCAGGGGCGTGGGAACATTCTTTTTTTTAAAGAACTGCAAGAGGTTGTCCCAGCCGGGTTGTGCGTACCCAAGCTTGAAGTCCCTCAGGACCTGTTCGGAAAATCCTCTTTTCAAGAGGTAGTCAAACCCCTTTTTGCCGGAAGAACGCTTTATCAGATTATCGTGATAAAAATCACAGGCCAGCGTGTTGATCGCTAATATCTTTTCCCTGTCGCTTCTCTCCTTTTTACTCTTTTCTGGAGAAACGCCCAGGGGAAGTGCGACACCAAACCTGTTGGCCAGCATTTTAGCAGCCTCAACAAAGCTGAGTCCTTCCCGTTCCTGTACAAACTTTATAACATCGCCGCCTGCACCGCATCCAAAGCAGTGAAAAATCTGCTTATCCGGGCTTACGGTAAATGACGGTGTTTTCTCTGCATGAAAAGGACAAAGCCCTTTAAAGGTATGTCCTGTTTTCTTGAGAGCCACATGGTCTGAGATAACACCTACGATATCTGCTGTGTTTTTCAGCTCTATAATTTTGTCGTCCGGTATAAAACCAGCCAAAAATGGTTCCTCCCCAAAAGACCCACGTGGAACTCTTTATGAATTTGTCTTCGACCTTAAACCCGCTCTGCGCCCTGCACCAGAGCCAATAGCTTGCGAAAACTAAAAAAAGACGACAATTATGCCGTCCTTTTAATCTGTTTTTTTATAAAAATATCTAAAGCCAAAGATAATTCCAATCATAATAAATCCACTTAATAAACAATAAACTAACGGTTTATTATAACTTTATAAAATAAGGAGCAATGCAGTAAAAGTCAAGCAATAAAAATAATTATTATTATGCCCGGCCCGCAGGCCCTGATGAGCAGAAGTAACTAAATGTTGCTGTCAGACAGGGTTGACTTGAAGCATTTCAGGTGATACCGTAACCAAAAATAAATGGGTTAGCTTTTAATATTCAATGAATTTTATGGAATCTAAACTAAAAAGAAAAGCCGTCGTTGCTAACGAACTGGGACTTCATGCAAGGGTAGCTGCAAAAATTGCAAAAATAACAGCCAAAGCAAAAGCTGATGTCTGGCTTGCAAAGGATGGCCAGATGGTGGATGCAACGAGCGTAATAGATATTCTGTCACTGGTCTGCGTCCAGGGAACCGAGGTTGAATTTTCCATTGAGGATGAAACAGATATTACAGTGCTTGAAGAAGTAGCCAGATTTATACAAAAGGACAATGGAGAAGTATCCTGATGAAGAACAGGGAAGAAATAATATTAAGGGGCGTTGCTGGTTCTCCTGGAATCGTAATTGGCAAAGCCTACCTTGTCGACCGGGAAGGCGTGGATGTGGTCGAGAAGTTTCATATAGAAAAACAGCACCTTGAGGCAGAAATAAACCGATTCCGGTCTGCTGTCGGCAAGGCAAAGGATGAGCTTCGCAAAATCATTGACGACATTCCAAGCGAATACAGGGAACAGGCCAGTATCCTTGAGACCCATGTGGCGCTTCTCGAAGATAAGATGCTGTACGACAAGACCATCGACTACATAGGCAAAGAACAGATAAACGCAGAATGGGCCTTAAAACGCGTTGTAGCCGAGGTAAAGACAATATTCCACAACATGACCGATGATTATTTCCGGGAGCGTTCTGCTGATATTGCCCATGTTTCCGACAGAATTATGCGAAACCTTGTTGGTGCAACATCGGTCAACCTGGGAAAAATTGATCGGCGGGTCATTCTTGTTGCCCACAGCCTGTCTCCTGCCGAGACAAGCCAGATACAACTGGAAAAAATTAAAGGCTTTGTGACCAACACCGGCAGCGAAGCCTCACATACAAGCATCATAGCCAGAACCCTTGAAATTCCGGCAATTGTTGGCCTTTTTGAGGCCACCGAGATGATAAAAACCGACGATGTAATTATCGTAGACGGAACCACGGGAAAGCTTATAATAAATCCCACGGAACAGTCCATACAGGACTTCAACGAAAAAACCGCCGGGTATGAGAGGCAAAAAGCATTTTTAAATCGCCGCAGCCACCTGCCGGCAGAATCCCTTGACGGTGTTAAGCTTAATGTAATGGGCAACATAGAGCTTGCAGAGGAAGTAGTGTCAACCCTCAGCTACGGTGGCGACGGTGTGGGCCTGTACAGGACAGAGTTCCAATACCTGAGCAGGAAGGATTTTCCCACAGAAGAAGAACTCTACGAAAGATACAAAGACGTTATTGAAGTAATGATACCCAGGCCCGTAATAATCAGAACCCTGGACATAAACGGTGATAAAGCCGTGGCATATGCTTCAATTTCCGATGAAAACAACCCTGCCCTCGGCCTGAGGGCCATTAGATACTGCCTGAAAAAGCCGGATGTTTTCAAAACCCAGCTACGGGCAATACACAGGGCTGCTGTTCATGGTCAGGTCAGCCTGCTGATTCCCATGATCTCCTGTGTTGAAGAAGTTGTTGCAGCAAAACGAATAATAGAGGAAGTAAAAGAATCTCTTGAGGCTGACGGGCTTCAATACAGCAAAAAAATTAAATTCGGCATTATGATGGAAGTACCTTCAGCCGTAATTATGGCTGATATTATGGCTGAATTTGTCGATTTTTTCAGTATAGGAACAAACGACCTGATCCAGTACTCCCTGGCCATTGACAGGGGCAACCGTGAAGTTGCCCACCTTTATCACCCCATGCACCCGGCTATCCTGCGGATGGTTCGACGGGTAGCTGAACAGGGCGAGAAAAAAGGCATTGGGGTTTACATGTGTGGAGAAATGGCAGGCAACCCGCTTTATACCCCGGTACTGCTGGGACTTGGCGTAAACCGCCTGAGCATGAACCCCCAGGCAATTCCGGCTGTTAAATCAATGATACGCTCGATTGACATAAGCAAGGCCGAGGGTTTTGCCCTTGAACTCCTGGAAATGAAAACCGCAGATGATGTCCTGAAAAAGGTGCAGGATGCCTATGGAAGCATTATGAGTAACTGGATTTATTCAGAAAGTGAAGAATCATGACGGATGAACATACAAAAATAGTCGCTGTCAATAAAAAAGCCGGACACGATTATTTTATAGAAGACAAGTTTGAGGCTGGCATGGTTCTTGTCGGAACCGAGGTCAAGTCCATGCGCCAGGGCAAGGTAAACATGAAGGACTCCTACGCCCGGATTAAAAACGGAGAGGTTTTTGTCTACAAAATGCACGTGGGTCACTACAACTTTGCCAGCGTTAATCACGATCTGGAAAGGCCCAGAAAACTCCTTCTCCACAAATACGAGATCAAAAAACTATACGGCAGGGTGAATGAAAAAGGATATTCCCTTGTACCCCTTAGAGTTTATTTTTTAAACGGCAAGGTAAAGATAACCCTTGGACTTGCAAAGGGTAAAAAGCTTTATGACAAGCGCGAAGACATAAAGCGCCGTGACCAGAAACGGGATCTTGATCGGGATAAAAAAGACTATAGTTGATCTGATTTTAGTAAAAACTACTCCCCCAACCAGAGCAAATTTTTGCGAACCACCATGGCAGCCTGAAAAAGCAGTGGTACTGGTCTACCCAGGCAGGTTTTTTACATGGTGTCCAGCAACCCTTCCCATCTTACAGTGCTGCAAAATAATGCTGTGATCCTCAGAATAATTCTCTGCATTATTGAAAAAACTGTTGATAATTATTACAAAAAAAAGTAAATAGTATAGCAATCGTCATTACGGGCCAGCTACTTTGGTCTGGTTATGTATTTAAATACGTATCCCTTCATATACAAAGATTTTGTTAGGATTATTATGATACGATTGTTGAAAACTCGAATTGGCGCAGAATTTTCCATACTGCTTGCTGTTATTCTTACTTTTTCAATGACTTCACTGGGATTGATTGCAGTACATTTTGTTGAAGATTTTGGTGAACTTGCAATCACACAAAACGAACTCAGTATTTTGAGGCAGGCAAAGCACCACGTAAACAGAATCGTCAAGGAGCAGTCCCGACACTATGGAGCTTTATTTCAGCAGTCATCAATCCTTTCAAAGATAATTGCAGACCAGACAGAGGTATATTTAAACCGTATTGATCTGGAAAAAAATCTGGAAAAAACAAGCCCTGAGAATTACACCCAACACCCTGGCCTGGGCGGGTACTCCAATTCAAAGGATCAGGCTGTAAGCGCTCTCTACTGGGAGCAACCTGATTCTCAATACCTTTTGCACGAACTTGATGCTCTTTCAAACCTGGATACCCTGCTTGCCTCTTCACAAAAAAGCACTTCATCCTCTGTGGCAGCATGGGTATTGATGAAATCTTCCCAGGTCAGATATGCTCCAAACATCGGGCTGGCAAATATCCTGCCCCATGTCAGCAAATATGATTTACGGTCTGATGTTTTTTATCAGATTGCCACCCCTGTTAACAACGCTGATAAAAAAACCCTCTGGACTCCGGTTTACAAAGACCCTGCCGGACAGGGCCTCATGACAACTGTTACAACCCCGATATATGATGCAGAT
>JAOZSB010000435.1 GCA_029939895.1 Desulfobacterales bacterium | reverse complement strand
ATAATTATTGTTAAGAAAACAATATACTTGAAAGATAAAAAAAAATCCATGATAATTTTCCCATTCCCTCAATAATTACAAAGGAAAATGATTCAATAAAATATTTTCATGGATAGTCTGGGTGCTGTAGAATGGAATTTTAAACGCCTGAGGTTTAAACTGCTGTGAAACAATGCTGGAAATTGGATTGAGCGTTGCTAAACACATGGTGATGGTCAGGTCAATTGAAGCGGTTTTTTTTAAGAACCCTGAGCAAGAAAGCTTTTGTCCAGGGTTGGTTTCTTTTTAAAAATAAAATCAACCAGAAGCAATATGCCCTGCTATATGTGCAAGCTCTGGGAAAATAATCTCTCTGCAAGCCAGTTTGCAGGCCTTGATGCTGCCGGGAATACAGAACACGCAGGTGGTGTAAATAATTCCTGCTGCTGCCCTGGAAAGTATTGCTGCTGAATTTATTTCTTCAAAGCTGAGCTGGGCAAAGACCGGCCCAAAGGCGGTCATTTCCTTGTCAAAAAGAGGCTGAACAGTTTCAATAGTAACGTCTTTTTCTGCTATGCCAGTTCCGCCAGTTAAAATTATTGCGTGTACCTTGCCAGATACAATATCCATTACAGCGTTGCGTATGGCGGTTCTGTCATCGGGTACGATCATGTAGGACACGACTTCAACGCCTTCACGTTTTGCCTCAGCCATGATCCATGCCCCGCTTTTATCGTTTCTTTCGGTTCTTGTGCTTGAAACAGTTATCACGCCTATAATCAGGTTTTTCGGTCCCTTCTTCTTGTGCTCCTGGGTACTCATCACATCTTCCCATCTCATGTTTTAATTTTTCCGTTATTATAAGTATAGTTTTTTTTTTAAAAAAATAGACCCTCTGCCGTGACCAGGCCGGGTTTAATGTTAATAAAATCCATAAGTAGTCAAGTAGCCATTATATGAAATTTTTTCAAACTATTAATAGCTGAGAAATTTAAAAAAGTCAAAAGGTGAAATTGACGGTTTTTTTTATAAAAAGGCAATGCACAGCTCAGTTTGTACTTTGAAGGTGCGTGTGCTAATGTTGTGTTGAAAGTAAACATGTTTTATAGTATAGCAATATCATAATGCTTGTTTGGGATTATGATAATATAAGAAGAGGAAGAAAAGATAGCAAATGGATCTGCAACACGACAAACTATGCCCGGTAAGCGGGCTGCCGATAATACAGAAACCCGAGTGGGTTGATGTTGAGTTTCAGGGTGAGTACAGTATAACCGTGAGTGTCATCGGCAATAGAATATTGTACACCCAGAATATCGGAACCGCAACGCTTCATGATGTTGTTGAAGCAAACAAGCTGACCGAAAAAATTTCAAAGGAGTATATGCACAAGGGTTTGCCCTTTGTGCATATTCTTAATTACTCCAGGCTGAAAAACACATCCCTTGAGGGTCGAAGGTCTTTTATCAACACTATGCAAAGGAGAAAATATTTAAAGAGCCTTATCTTTTTTGGTGCTTCTCCTATAATGGGCATGAGCATCAAGCTGGCAAAACGCCTTGATATGCTCAAGTCGGATATGTATGATGTTGTGGACTATGGTGCGGCTGTAACGCTTGCTTTGTCGCAGCTTGAGATGGATACTCCGAACGCTGAAAGTTTTGGTTCAGAGCCTTTGGAAATCCTGGAATCAGATGACTGGATATATGCGTCTGACGATTATATTGCCAAGGCCAGGGTTATTAACAGGAAGGTAGTTCACACCCTGTCGATAGGGAGTGTTAACGTAGATGATGTAAAGCATATCATCGAGATGCGGGAAAGAATAAATGCCGCCCTGGTGGGTGAGAAAGGGCCATTCTATCTTATAGCCGACACAACAGAAATGAAGCATATAAATCGAAAAGCCAGAAAGCTGTATGTTGCATCAATAATTGAGTGGCAGAAACAGCTTAATTTCCGGCTTTTTGTTACTATCGAACCGAACTGGTATATCAGCACAATCATCAATTTTTCCCGAATTCTTTTGCCCTTTAAGGTAACCACTGTGAAGACCTATGAAGAGGGATTGAAGTTGATAGAGGAGAATGATGCAAAAATTAAAAGGAAGCATGTTCGGGGAATTGTAAAAGATACTGCCGCACACTTTACTCCCAGGCTGATAAACCCGTCCCAGATAAATACTCTTCTTGAGTACATGGGGAACATTGACTGGGAAGCCGATGGTGTAAGTACGCTGCCGCTGCTAAAAGACACCGACCCTTTGCTGCCGGTCTATAATGCAATAAGGCTGGTCAAATCCGAGCTAAACGATCTTTTTCTTGAGAAGCAAAGAGCAGAAATGGCCCTGACAAAAGCATTTATAGAGATGGAAGTAATTGTTAATGAAAGAACTTCCGAGCTTGAGAAGATAAATAAAGAGCTTACACAGGCAAAGGATGCAGCAGAAGAAGCAAACAAGGCGAAAAGTGACTTCCTGGCAAACATGAGCCATGAAATCAGAACTCCCATGAATTCCATTCTCGGAATGGCTGAACTGTTATGGGAATCCCCCCTGAATCCTGAACAGAAGCAGTATGTAGAAATTTTTCAAAACTCAGGGGAGACCCTTCTTCATATAATTAATAGTATACTCGACCTCTCCAAGGTTGAGGCCCAGCGCATGAAGCTTGAGATGACACCTTTTTCCCCAGCAGACCTTGTCCGGGGCGAATGTGCCATGATGGCACTAAAGGCCAGGGAAAAGGGGATTTCGCTTTTTTATGAAATTGACCGGGATATTCCAAAAATGCTCGTTGGTGATCCTACAAGGCTACATCAGGTGCTGGCAAACCTGATAGGAAATGCGGTCAAGTTTACCCAGTTTGGAGAAATTCGGGTGAATTGCAACATTATGGATCGCTCTGACGATGCCATATCCCTGGAGTTCTCCATAGCAGATACCGGAATTGGCATCCCGGTGATGATGCAGCGGGAGGTTTTTAACAGCTTTTCTCAGGCAGACTCATCAACAACCAGAAAATATGGTGGAACTGGACTGGGGCTTTCCATATCCACAAAACTGGCTAAACTTATGGGCGGAACAATAAAGGTTGACAGCCCTATTTACGAGAACCCCTCTGAAAAATTCGGGCCTGGATCAACGTTTGTTTTCACGGCATGGTTTGCACTGCCAGGAGCAACACGAATTGATACTGAAACAGAAGCCAGTTCTCAAAGCATTGAAACCGAAGACAGGCCCCTTGAAATACTGCTTGTGGAGGACCATCTGGACAACCGCAGGCTTTTTGAGTTTTATCTTAAAAAAACAGAGCATACCCTTGACTTTGCAGAAAACGGAAAAGACGGGGTGGAGAAATTTAAAGAAAAAGACGGCAGAATCGATATTATTTTCATGGATAAGGACATGCCGATCATGGACGGTGACCAGGCGATAATGGCAATTCGTGAATGGGAACATAGTAATAAAAAGTCGCCAGTACCAATCGTCACCCTGACAGCCCATGCCATGAAGGGCGTAAAAAATGCCAGCCTTGAAGCTGGTTCCAACGGATTTATGACCAAGCCCTTTAAGAAGAAAGAACTGCTGACAGCCCTTCGAACCTACCGGCGGAAGTGATTTTTAGTCGAATAAAAAAAAATATTAACTACAT
>JAOZSB010000095.1 GCA_029939895.1 Desulfobacterales bacterium | reverse complement strand
TTACGTTATCGTTTTGACCCCAAGTGGGTCATTTTTAGGTTATCGAAACTAGTTGTAGTAAGGTGGAGTCAATTTTTACATAAGGATAGTACATTTTATTAGTTGTGCTACTAAATATTGTATCCAATTCTGATTTGCTAAAACGACAAATTTTGAATGACTCAAAGTCCAATATTTCTTTAGGAAAATGGACTGATTCTATAAGAGCATAATATGAAATCTTGGTCTGTTTATTCTTAAATAATTTTAAAAACGTTTCAAATAATTTTTTTTGATCGATGGTATTATTATTTATTATGTCGGCATAGCAAGTTGAACGTCGAAAAAAATTCCTAATTGCATTCTTCCATGTGTCTTTACTTTCATCAAAAAATTGAGCTTTCATAAAAGGTGAATCTATTTTCATTGTATCTTCTATTAGAATAGAAAATGCTTCTCCACTCTCTAATTTTTCAATTTTTTCTTTATTGTTAGAATGTAGATCTAAGTGCTTTGTTTTTTTGGCAGTATCATTCAGGAAAAAATCCTTAACATGTTCAATGTAAGTTTTAAAGGATTGATGAATTTTGTTTTCGATTCCGTTTTTTTTTGCTTCTTCCAGAATAATTTTTTCTTCCATTTTTTTATATCACCTTTCTATCAAAAAACCTACTGATTCATCAATAATCAATCACTTATCCTATATCCTCTTTTATTATACTTATTAATGAGTGATGTGTAAAACTTCGCTTCATATTCTACTTTTCTTCTTAGCTTTTTTTCACTATTCTTTTTTTTGAGAATTCCGGGGACACGATACTTAATTAGACACGAATTCAGGGGACACGACACGAATTCAGGGGACAGAATTCCGGGGACACGATACTTAATTAGTTGCTTTATTCCGCTGTACTTTTAGGCCTGGCTTCTTTTTTCTTAAAAATCTTCAAAGTTTCAGACTCAAGCCGCTCGATAAAACTGTCATTCCCCAGTGGACGGCCTGTTCAGCCATGTTTTTTAATATTATCAATCTCAAAGTTTGTTTGCAATAACACTTAATTTATTCCGCTACTCATTTATGAATTTTATCTAACATATTTTCCCTTAAAGCTCAATGAAATTATCATTGGAATTCCGGTTTTATCCAATCCCCGAAGCCTGAGCTTGTCGAAGGCATTGTTCACGCTGTTCCACATGATCTCCCTTCGACAGGCTCACCTGAATTCCGCTGAATTCCGGGGACACGATACTTAATTAGTTGCTTTATTCCGCTGTACTTTTAGGCCTGGCTTCTTTTTTCTTAAAGCAGAATTCCGGGGACACGATACTTAATTACTTGCTTTATTACGCTGTACTTTTGGGCCAGACTTCTTTTTTTTTAAAAATCTTCAAAATTTCAGACTCAAGCTGCTCGATAAAACTGTCATTCCCCAGTGGACGGCCTGTTCAGCCATGTTTTTTAATATTATCAATCTCAAAGTTTGTTTGCAATAACACTTAATTTATTCCGCTACTCATTTATGAATTTTATCTAACATATTTTCCCTTAAAGCTCAATGAAATTATCATTGGAATTCCGGGCTTGCCCCATCGCCGGAGCCTGAGCCTGTCGAAGGCGTTCTTCCCGCTGTTACACATGATCTCCCTTCGACAGGCTCTGGGAGCGGTGATAGAAAATTCCGTGTCCGCTTCCGATTCTAAATGCAATTATTTTTTGATTAAACCAAATTTGCAAATTTTCCAGGCAGTGTTGGCCCTGTATCCTGGAATTTCTTTCCCTTTGCACCTTGCTGTGGCGGCCTGCAATTGATATTTGATTCATGATGCATTCTTTATTCTTACACAGCCACTCTATTCTCAGAATAAATTCATATGTGCAAATCATTTGTAAGTTTTTGCATAAATGCACACCCACCATCTTGACACAGGTTGAAAATTTCGTTATTTTTTAGATGATTTAGTTTGTTTCGCTTTACCTGAGTTATTTATGTTTATCTGCGTTGATGCAGTTTGTAGAAGAGTTGGAAGATACTGCATTGATGCTGTTTTATAGAAAAAAACGGGTTGATCTGCATTGATGCAGAAGTTAAAAATTTTTTTGGCTTTTTTTGTTACGGCGGTTCTCATGATGCACATATTTTTTTAGAACGGTGGTAAAAACAAATATAGTTTTTTGCGATTGTAATGCACCTTCTTTTCGCTGGCTTTACTGATATTAAGCTCGGAAAGCCCTGTCACTGTCATACTCATGTAGTTTTTTAAAACAGATGGCTGTGCATTTGCGGCATTACTATTATTGAAACGTTTACAATAAAACGCCCAGGCGTAATGGCTGCCAAATCCTGCAATTACCGGACTCTCTTTTCTACCATACAGGCGAACCTACTTTTTATCTTGATGGCGAATGCTTTTCAAAACTGCATTAGAGCTACGTTTCAGTACAGTGCAGCATGGGACTGTTTTTCGCTGTTCCCCAGGGCAAGGTTTGCTTTCTCAACTCTTCTACCCTTGTCAGTCAAATAATTTCAACAGGCTGTAAATACTACCAGCCTGAAAAAAAGAAGTACTTTGAGAGTATTGTCTTTGAGGAGTTTTTATTATGAAAAAATTACTCGTAATACTGGTCACTGCTTTTGCACTGGTGCCAGTTCCTGGATATTCTGTCAGGTCGATTGTGCCCAAAAAACTGACCGGGACAGAACATCGGCTGGCCCTGGTTATCGGTAATGGAGACTACAAATCTGCGCCCCTGAAAAACCCGGTTAATGATGCAGCCGATATTACTGTTGCCCTGCGCAAAGTCGGGTTTAAAGTGATCCATAAGCAAAATGCCACCCATAAAGTTATGGAAAAAGCAGTGCGAAGTTTTGGAAAAAAACTGCGCAGGACCGGTGGGGTTGGTCTGTTCTATTTTGCAGGTCATGGAATGCAGGTTAATGGCAAGAACTATCTAATCCCCGTTGATGCAGAAATTGAATCTGATTCTGATGTTCAGTTTGAGGCTGTTGATGCTGGCCGGATACTGGGCAAAATGGAGGATGCAGAAAATAATGTTAACATTGTTATCCTGGATGCCTGCCGTAACAACCCCCTCAACAGGAGCTTCAGGTCTGCAAATACAGGGCTTGCAAAAATGGTTGCCCCTGCGGGTTCCCTGATTGCCTATGCTACATCCCCTGGCTCCGTTGCCTCCGATGGTGATGATGACAAAAACGGTATTTACACAAAACACTTTCTAAAAAATATCCACACTCCTGGAATCAAAATAGAAGAAGTATTTAAGCTGGTTCGCATGGGGGTTGCCAGAGATACCATCAATAAACAGATCACGTGGGAATCATCTTCCCTGATTGGTGATTTTTATTTTAATAATGCTCCTGCGACAATTCTGGCCTCTTCAAAACCAGAAGAAAAACAGCAAGGAAAAAATACAAAGCTTAAACCTTCGGCCAGTCAGAATGCAGAATTAAAAAAAGCCCGGCTAAATGCTTCCAGACAAAAACAGTTTAAAGCACTGATTACAGATATTAAAAATTATAAAGCAACTGTGAAGTCTGCAACCATGCAGGCTGCAAAGAACGCTGCATGGGAAGCAATATCCAAAAAGCACAGCATTTGGTCAGCAGGCACGAAACCAGGTGAAGTCAACAGGCTGTTAAGTCAGGCATACTTGACAATCAGTGACGAAAACCAGGACTTGATAGCAATGACTATTTCAGCAGGGCTTGAGATCGAGCTTATCAACTCTTCAGGCATGAAATTTATCTATATAAAACCGGGAACATTTCAGATGGGTTCCTATAATGGTGAAGACGATGAAAGGCCCGTGCATGATGTTGTAATATCAAAGGGTTTTTTCATGCAGACAACGGAAGCAACACAGGCGCAATGGCGTTTTGTGATGGGAAGCAACCCCTCGTCTTTTAAGTACTGTGGAGATGATTGTCCTGTGGAAACCGTGTCCTGGCTCGATGCTCAGACCTTTATAAAGCGACTCAACAAACAGAACGTCAACATGAAGTACCGCCTGCCAAAAGAGGCAGAATGGGAGTATGCATGCCGGGCCGAAAGCACCACAAAGTATTGTTTTGGCAGCGACAACATCAGCCTTGATGACTTTGCATGGTATAGAAATAATTCTGAGAACATGACCCATCCGGTCGCAACAAAAAAGCCCAATGCCTTTGGGCTATTTGATATGCACGGCAATGTCTATGAGTGGTGCCAGGACTGGTACAGCAGAAGCTATACTCCTGCCCAGACAACCGACCCGGAAGGTGCATTGTCAGGCTCGTACCGTGTTAACCGTGGCGGAAGCTATGACGACTTTGCCAGGTTCTCCCGGTCATCTCTTCGCTACGGACTTTTGCCGAGTGAACGCCGTGACCTTGTGGGAGTCCGGCTTGTTGCCATGCCGGGACAGCAGAATTAAGCAGACAGGGTTGACGACATTATCCATGTTATACAACTCCATAAAAAAAATTCAGAGCCAGATATAAACATCTCTGTTTCCAAGGTGCAGGTTGTTTTTTGCGTAAAATCCTGCTAATAGACAGTATATTCACAAAAAGCAATTCATTAACTTTTAATCGGCGGGTTTTTTAAAATGACTAAAAAAGTAAAAAAATTACTACAGGATATGGTTGTTGATGAAGGCCTGCTTACTCAAAAACAAATGAACAAGGTGGTTATCAGGCAGCAGAAAACCGATTTGGGTTTGAGCAAGTATCTTATCAATGAACGACTTATCTCCCATGAAGAACTCGCAGATATTTTAAGCAAGCAGACCGGCATAAAAAGATACACCAAGGAAGCTTTTCCCGTTGATACAACGGTGGGGGGCTATATCCCCGTCGAGGTCGTGCGCAAGCATCAGGCTGTTCCGGTTTGTCTGGTTGATGGCATTACAATAATTGCAATGACCGACCCCATGGACATGGAAGCACTTGACGCTGTTCAGGAAGAGCTTGATAATGTTGCTGATGAAATTATCTGCACACAGGAGGAATTTAATTATATCTCCGACACCCAGTATGGAACATATTCAGGCCTGGGTAAATTTATTGACGATCTTGAAGCCATGCAGTTTGGCGAAAAATCAGTTGATGAGTATAAAACACCAGAAGATGTTGCAGTAAAATCTGTTTCCATAGAAGATGAAAATGCACCTGTAATAAAAGTAGTAAGCTGGATTCTGTATGAGGCCATTAACGCCGGAGCAAGCGATATTCACATCAGCCCGGAAAAAGATTCAATATACCTTCGCTTCAGGGTGGATGGCAAGCTCCATGAGATTAAGGCACCACCCAGATCCCTCTATCTTGAGCTGGTTTCCCGGTTTAAAATTCTGGCCCACCTCGACATAACCGTCAGCAGGCTACCGCAGGATGGACGATTCACAGTAAAGATGTTTGAAAATGAGATCAATATCAGGGTCTCGACAATACCGACCATACGTGGTGAAAAACTGGTGCTTCGACTTCTTGATGTGAATGCTGAAGTTTTTTCCCTTGATGACCTGGGCATGTCTGACTCTGACCAGGCACTGCTCAAACAGGCAATTGTAAATCCCTTTGGCATGATACTCAGCACCGGGCCTACAGGAAGCGGGAAAAGCACAAGCCTGTATTCCATTATAAAGGAAATCAACCAGTCTGATATTAACATCGTAACCCTGGAAGACCCTGTTGAATTCAGGATGGAAAAGATCTGCCAGATTCAGCTTAACCGCAGAGCCGGGATGACATTTGCCAGTGGCCTTCGCTCAATTCTTCGCCAGGACCCCGATGTAATCATGGTTGGCGAGGTTCGTGATGCAGAAACCGCCAACGTCGCTGTCCAGGCAGCACTTACCGGTCACCTTGTCATGACAACCGTTCACACCAACGATGCTGCCGGCGCAATAGACAGGTTTATTGATATGAAAATTGAGCCATTTCTCATATCAAGCGTTCTCCTGGTGGTCTTTGCCCAGCGGCTTGTCAGAAAAATATGCGTGCGATGCGGCGCACCATATACTCCGCCAGCATCTGCATTAAAATTTCTGGACATCTCTGAAAACGAGATGGGCGAACTTTCAAAGGGCACTGGGTGCATGTTTTGCCGACAGACCGGCTATAAAGGCAGAACCGGAATATACGAAGTCCTTTTAATAGACGATCTGGTGGCGGATATGATTACCCAGAGAATGTCGGCCCGTGAAATAAAAAGGCTCTTAGTAGAAAAGGGACAACTTTCAACCCTTAAACATGATGCATCAATAAAAGCAAAAGCCGGAATCACAACTATTGAGGAAGCTGCGTCGGTGATAATTTCCTGACGCTGTGCTTATCACGCTGACTTATCAGCCAGTCATCCAGGTCGCTCCGCAACGCCCTCCATGTGCCGTGCTCCACCTTTCTATAGGCAGGCAGATCCTCATTCCTGACCAGATAATTCATCTTCTTGTAGTTTTCCCGCACATATTCACAAATTTCCTTTGACCCGTAAAAAAAATCCCTGTTTTTCATTTCCCAGCCCTCCTCATCAATTCAGCCAGCCTTTTGGCCCTGTTGCCAACCTGTTTCGCCCATCTGGAATCAAGCATTTCAAATGCTGCTGCCTCCAACCTGTTATCCTGCACCGCTTCAATCATTTTTTTAAAACCCCTGAACCGCACAGGCCCAAGGTTGAAGCGCATGTTCACCAACACCCGCTTGCAGTCAAAGGAAAGCGAATCCCATGCAAAAATTTTCTTCAAATCCACAATACACTCTGCAATGTCACCACCCATCAAATACTCTGCCTCCTTCATGGTGATCCCCTTATCATCAAGGTTTCTGCCGATACCTATTGTCAACTTCCCGGCTTTACAATGGTATGGCTTAAGCCTTATACCCTCGTCCTGCTTCAAATCCTTTGCAAGAACTTCATCAATTTTTTTCATTGCCCCTCCTCCTGCTCAATTCTTTTCCTGAGTTCTCATTTCAGTTAACTACTACCCAAATTTTTTGTATATAATTGCATTTTTCCCTTTATTCTCGTTGATTTTTTTATTTGTTTATTCTATTATGTGCTTCTTGAATGTTTGTATGGTTTTTTAAAATTATTCCTGGCTACAATAGAAATTTTATATTTAATACTACTGTTGATTTTTCAATATTCATATTGTATGAATAGGTTTATAAGTGTGCGCATCCAATGTGGCCCTTTGCAATGTTGATTTATTCGCATATTCAGGCCTTATTATGTGTTTTTTTATTCACCCCTTAACTGCTATGCGAATTTATGCACATATGTTTGCATAGCCAAACCAGCATGTCAAGGAAAAAATTATGGCCACTACCGGTGAAAATATTAAAAAACTACGAGAGTCAGCAGGATTAAACCAGGCAGAACTAGGTGAAAAAGCCTTTGATAAGCCTGCCCAGGCTGTGCAGGCCAAAATTTCCAGAATAGAAAACAATCCACAGCGGCCCTCTTTTAAAGAACTTACAAAAATTGCAAAAGCTCTTGATCTCGAAGTTGAAGACCTTCTTGGCGATGAGCAGCCAACGCAACCTCAAAGGCAAGCCAGCGGCGTAACCCTCTCTCCTGCCCTTGTTACCATGTTTCCCGCAATTTCCAACTACATAGAATCAATAAATTCAATGGCTGAGATAGGTAACTTTGAAATGGTTATTGTTTTGCTCGAAAAAATTCACCTTGATATTAAAAAAGCATATGACGAGCGCAGCATTAAATAATTTTTAAAAACTTCCCCGGCTTTGTATTCAAAGATTATAACATAATTCATAATAGCTCAACAGGACCCCTGTCTTTACCAACATGCACAAAACTACCCCTGTACTTTCACCCCATTATTTCAGGATATGCAGAATTATGCATAAATATGCTTGACATTATACACATACAGTGGCATCATCACATCAGGTTACAGGCAGCAGCACCGGAAAGGACAGCATAAGACCTGACACCGCCTTTTAAATGCTCAGCGTGATTGTTAACAGGAATTCCATTAGATTCATGGGGATCTTTTAATCTTGCTCAATACAAGGAGAGGATTATGCCAAAAACAACTGCATCAAACCAAAACAACGACCACACAGCAAAAAAAATTGTTCGGCTATACTGCGCTCTGGATAAGTTCACAGGCAGCTATACTAACGGTCTGGAACAAATCCTCAACCAGAGGCATGACAGCCTGACCACCATGGGGATTGATTTAATTGAAGATATGCAGACAGATGCCCAAAGCCTGTCCCGCATCATTAAAAGGATGAGCAGGAATGTGGGTGAATTCAGGGATGCTTTTTCTTGATGCGGTTTTATAATTAAAAAAAATGCCTTTCCCTGTATTTCAAGAAAAAGGCATTTTATTTAAATATTTACTTAAAGCAGTACTCGGCTTCCTAGTATCTTCCTGCGGAGCCAAGGACGTTTTTGTTTTTATCAATAATCATCAAAGCCAGCTCATCACGTGCCGGGCCGAGGTATTTTCTTGGATCGAATTCGCCTGGTTTTTCTGCAAATACTTTCCGAATCATGGCGGTGAGGGCAAGTCTGCCGTCTGAGTCAACATTGATTTTACATACTGCTGATTTTGCTGCTTTCCTGAGCTGTTCTGCCGGGATTCCAACGGCTGCGTCGAGGGAGCCGCCGAACTGGTTAATCATATCCACATATTTCATCAAAACCGAGCTTGCGCCGTGAAGTACTATGGAAAAGCCTGGAATCCGTTTTTCGATTTGTTCCAGGATGTCAAAGCGCAATGGCGGAGGAACAAGAACGCCTTCTTCGTTTTTTGTGCATTGTGCAGGCGTGAACTTGAAAGCACCGTGGGATGTGCCGATTGAGATTGCAAGGGAGTCAACGCCTGTTTTGCCCACAAAGTCCTCAACTTCTTCCGGCTGAGTGTAGACCGACTCTGCTGCAACAACATCGTCTTCTATCCCTGCGAGAACACCAAGCTCTCCCTCAACGGTTACGTCAAAGCCCTTTGCGTACTCTACAACCTTTTTTGTCAAAGCTATGTTATCTTCATATGAGTGGTGAGATCCATCTATCATAACCGAGGAGAAGCCACTGTCAATACAGGCAGCGCATGTTTCAAAGGTGTCACCGTGGTCGAGGTGCAGAGCGATGGGGATATCATAGCCAGACTCTCTGGCCATATCCACAGCACCCTTGCCCAGACTTCTCAAAAGGGTTGCATTTGCGTAATCGCGCGCGCCCTTGGATACCTGGAGTATGACAGGCGAACCAGATTCACCGCAGCCCTTGATGATGGCCTGTAGCTGTTCCATATTGTTAAAATTATAAGCTGGTACGGCATAGCCGCCCTCCATAGCCTTTTTACACATTTCACGGGTATTGACTAAACCCAGGTCTTTGTAGCTGACTGCCATGCTCCCCTCCTAGTGGTTGAGTGTTGTTAGATTTTCAAAAATAATATTTCAGTATAAATTAATTTTGCTAATGTAGCAAGAAAGATTTTTTAAAATGGATATTACTGTTCTGGAAAGGGGTATTACAAAACATTTCTGCCGAGTCAAAGCTTTTCCTGGATTGAGTTTTGATGCACCTGTATATTTTTACTTCCCTGCGGATAAGTAATTAATGAGAGTCAATATTAAAACAGCATGTAAATTACCGCAGAATGAAAAACTATACAGAATCCCTCCTGAGAACCCTGCCGTGTCGGGTGATGTATTGGGTACCGGAGCTGTCAACCACTGACTTTCCATTTATAAACACCTGCCTGATTCCGTCTGGAAACGAGTCTGGCTTCTGGGGTGTTGAATTTGACTTTAAGTTTTCAAGATCAAAAAGTACCATATCTGCATAATATCCCTCTTCTATTTTCCCACGGTTCTTGATTTGAAGCTGTTCTGCCGGCAGGGACGTGCATTTGCGGATTGCTTCTTCTACTGTTATAAACTTTTTATCCCTTGCATATGTGGCTATGAACTTGGGGAAGCAGTCATAAAATAAATGCGAAGGAATTCCAAATCCAAGCATTATGGTATCGGTTACTATACTTGCATTGGGATCAATCAGGACATCCTTCATGGCGATTTCCATAAATTCGTCGCCTGGAAAAGTGCCGGTAGTAAAGGTAAGCACCTTGCATTCC
Source organism: Desulfobacterales bacterium (assembly GCA_029939895.1). Taxonomy (GTDB): domain Bacteria; phylum Desulfobacterota; class Desulfobacteria; order Desulfobacterales; family JAOZSB01; genus JAOZSB01. Next base: position 3,447 of record JAOZSB010000095.1, on the reverse strand, counting down.
TCATCCAGGGCAAGGTCGCATACTGCATCAAAGGGATGGGTTCCGTTCATTTCGCCGATCTCAACAAAGGTTTTTCCAAGGTACTTTTTATTCCTTTCCTTGGCAACGCTCATTACAGAAACAGCACCATACCCCAACAGCTTGAAGGTGTTCATGGCCCACTGGTCTTTGCCTGTGTGGGGCCAGACAGGCGTGCCTGTTTCAATGCTGTTTCGAATCTTTTTTCGCATTTTTTTGTCGGCAAGAACTCCCATGAGGTCTTTTAAGGTTCCCTGGATGCACCAGGGCGGCAGGTATGCGACCAGGTGGGTAAAGCCTGCGCTAGTCGGCATTGCATCAAAACCAAGGGGCCAGCCATCTGCCTTCATTGATGCAATTTTTTTCTGGACACTGCTGGTCAGTGATGCATTGGGCAGACTGAATGGGCGATGCCTGTATAAATGACTCATGCCCATAATCGCTTTTTGCAGTACTACACGAACAGGTTCTGGCAGATTGGGGATGCACAGCAAATGACTGATTTGAACCCGAACCTGAGCCTGTGTACATACCTGAAGTACTTCATCAAGCGCATTGGAAATTGTGTCAGAGTTGTAGCTTCGCATATGGGAAGTAAAAACACCGTTATAATCGTGAACGGTTTTTCCAAGCTCCACAAGTTCCCTGGTGTTTGATGCCAGCCCAGGATAATACATCAGGCCTGTACTCAAGCCGATTGCTCCCTGTTCCAGGCATTGCGACAGGCTGCGCCTCATCAGCGCAATGTCGTTCATATCCGCCGGAACCAGCTTGTCGCTCATTGCATCAAGACGAATCATCCCGTGGGGAGCTAGCACTGCACAGTTTAACAATACACCCTGCTTCTCAAATGTTTCAAGCATCCCGCCGAATGTCTTCCATTTTATAGTGCCATCCTGCTCCTTACCCAGAAGGAACTCAAAAAAATCAAACTGCTTTTTGCTGTTTTTTTCAGAAACCGGTGCAAGCGAAACACCACAGTTGCCGCCCACAAAGGTTGTAATGCCCTGCCGCACAAGCGGTTCAAGGAGTCTGCCGTGATCTGGATAATGAATCGCCATGTCTGCATGTGAGTGCACGTCAATAAATCCAGGGGAAAGACTAAGCCCTTCAGCATCAATTCTACGACAATCTCCTGTGCTTTCAAGCCTGCCGATTGCTTTTATCCTGTCACCCAGGATGCCAACACTGTTATAATACGGCAGGCGGCCTGTTCCATCAAAAATTTTTGCATTATCTATTATGAAATCAAAATCCATGCTGGTTCTTCCCCTTATAAAATTCAGGTTCTTGCGAAGCTTAGATTTTTGATTATTTCAACAGCCTGGTTATGAAATAAGCAAAAAAACTTTCATTGAAAAAAAGTCAATTATTAACCACATCTTAAGAGCATTTAATAGCAGAATTCTTGGGCCGGGTCAAATTTATGGCAGGAAAATTATGTAAATGATGCATAAAAAAAGACCCCCGGGCTATTGCCCAGGGGTCTTGAATTGCTTATGTGTTACATTATCACTTTTTTATGAACTTAGAAGCTCACCTTGATTGAGTGATATATGCCCCATACATCTTCTGCTACATAAGTTGCAGCTACTGCATTTCCTTCACGTCCAGGAACATCATCCTGGAGCCAGAAGTCGCCAACTGAAAGATAAGCATAGATGAATGTATAGTTAAGAGCGCCACCAAACATGTCGTAGGAAATTGACAGGTTAAACTCATCACCATAGTCTTCTTCCCAGTCATGTTGCTGAGTAAGTCTTGCAACTCCTTCACCATCTGCTTGATTATATGCACCAGCAATATAGTGATCTTTCTTTGGAGCATCGTCAGCTACTGCAGTTGCGCCAACCAATGTAATTGTAAGGTCTTCGATAGGAGTAACGTCTACACCAAGATACCATGCTTGATATCCAGCAAGAGGAGTAAGGTTACCTTGATCAGCATTAAGCGCGCCATGAGTTGCTCCGCCCATTGCTTCTCTGTTGTTAAACTTGTTGTTGAACATCAGAGCAGTTCTTCCCCAGTCACAACCAGGCTTCAAGAATCCCATGGATCCTTCTGTATTGTCATAAGGATTTGTGTCGCCACCAAGATATGCGAAACCAGCAAAGACTTTTACTGGACCAAGTGTTACTGAAGGCTCAATAAAACCAGTCAAAAAGTCAACGTCTTTGTCAACTCTTGTATAAGCAGTACCATCAAGCTTTGTAATTGCATGTTCTGTGTCATCAGCATTATCAAGGTCATCACCAACTTCTGCATCACCAAAAGCATAAGCTACTTCAGATTTAATACCGAACATACCAAATGTTGCATCAACATAATATGCAAAACCATGAACTGTACCATCATGCATATAGTTGTCATCGCCACCATCAATTAGTGCATGGTCAGCAAGAACAATGTAGCCCTGATAATCATAGAAAGTATAACCGATACCAGCGTCAATATTTTCGTCAGTATACTTTACGCCGATTCCATACTCGTCCATATCATCATCAGCTCTGTCAGTAGTATTATCGTTCTCTTGAACTTTTCTGTAGGAAGCGCCGATCCAAATTTTCTTGTCCATTAGAGGCATGGCCCAAGCGATGAAGTCGCCACTTGACTCGTTGTTAGCAAAAGAAGTTCCCCATTCGCCCTGTGACATACGACCAATACGGAAAACACCAACTGGAGAGATGATCTGCATATAAGCTTGATCCCAGTCAACTTCTGGATTTGTTACATCAACAGTAGTTGAAGCATCGGCAGTTGTAATAGTATTAGTTGTATTACCACCAAAGATGTAATCATCAAAGGCATCCAACTCAGTTACGATGCTCAGGTTATCATTTACTTTGTACGTTGTAAGAAGGTTAAAACCATCAAGTACAATTTGTGAGACCATTGCTGGCTCTCTTGCTGAACTTACATCAATACCAGTCATCTGTTGTCTGATCTGATTGTTTTCAATTGTCATGCCTTCAACTTTAAGTGATCCAGACATGTCAAGTCCACTTCCGTCGAGGGCCATTGCCGGGCCAGCGATAAGAAGCGCAATACATACTGCAATAATTGATTTTTTCATCTGTTTTTCTCCTAAAAAAATTGTTTTCTTAGTTAACTTGTCTTTTTAATGTTAATAATTCGCCGTTTTACAATTTTAAATAACTTGTTTTTCTAACAACCTGGAAATCAGTACAACTGTAAAAAATCCAGGGCCCGGGATGTCACCCCTTATTTGCGTATGACGATTTCACCTCCTAAGTATTTATTTTGGGGATGCATTTCAAATAATCAGAATACTACCAGCAAGCGCAAGACTTTCCCCAATTTTACTTTCTCAGAGTTTAAACATTTTCACTTTGACTGTCAAGTGAAAATTTGAAATTTGTTAGAAGCATGTAATATGTCCTCTTTTATAGCACATGATCTGTCCGGTCG
>JAOZSB010000434.1 GCA_029939895.1 Desulfobacterales bacterium | reverse complement strand
TCGAACACTGCCTGGCAATAATGGCAAGTGCTGCTGCAACTGATTCAAGTGTTTTGATTTTCGGAAAAACCGGGACAGGCAAGGAAGTATTCGCAAGGGCCATACATGAAAACAGCCCCCGGAAAAACAATAATTTTGTGGCAATTGATTGCGGAGCCATGCCAGACACCCTGGTGGAGAGCCTGCTTTTCGGACACACAAAGGGAGCCTTTACCGGAGCGACAAAGGATGTAAATGGTTTTGTCAACCATGCAGACAAAGGCACTCTGTTTCTCGATGAAGTTGGAGAGCTTTCTAAAAAGGGGCAGCAGTCTTTATTAAGGGTTCTTCAGGACAAAAACTTTCATGCAGTTGGCTCAACTGAAGTATTAAAAAGTAATTTCAGGCTGATTTCCGCTTCAAATAGAAATCTGGAGGAAATGGTAGAAAAAAATGAATTCAGAAAAGATCTCCTTTTCAGACTTAATTCAGTATTTATAAACATCCCCTCCCTCAGCGAGCGCAGGGAAGACATAAAAGACCTTGCAGATTACTACCTTTCAATACTTTGCAGGGACGATAAAAACAATGCAAAGGAAATTTCCCCGGAGTTTTATGATGCCCTCAATGAATATGAATGGCCTGGAAATGTCAGAGAGCTTAACAGTATCATTGAATATGCTTCTGTCATGGCCCATAACCAGACAAAACTCTATCCGATTCATCTGCCAGAGGCAATACGGATAGCGATGATGAAAAAGCATCTGCAAAGCAAAATTCCCACTGCGGATCCAATAACAGAGATAATGCCCTGGAAGGCTCACAGGAAGGCTGCGCTTGAAAGGGAGGAAGAAATATATCTTAAAGCTGTAATGAGAGTGGCACAGGGTAACGTAAAAAAAGCATGTGAGTTGTCTGGAATATCACAGACCTGGCTTTATGAACTTTTGAGCAAACATGGTATTAAATCCAGTTAGCCCCGATTTTTTCTTTGCCCCATTGCCATAATAAATATTGCTGAATTTTGGTTTGGTCTTTTTTACACAGAGTATTACACGAATTAATCAAAGCTGATTCCGGTGATACCGGAATCGCCACCCTTGTATAAATAATCCTATAAAATAAAGTGTTTACCTGATACAAATGCCGTCGGCATATTTTTGCGCGCTATAATTTGCCCTGGATATTCCACTTCCACCGGAATCTTTTTTTCATCCTCAGCATTTCTGTGTTTCAAATTCCATATAACATCCTTATAATAAAGGGGAATTATCAATGCTGTCAATTTTGGCACAAAATTAGCTTTATTGTAAATATCAGATATTTTTATCAAAATTTTGCAGCAACAATTTGTTAACAAAGTTTACATTAAGGAAGCCATAAAATGGAACTGGTAATGTATGCAAAAAATCTAAAGGGCAAGGGCGAGGAGATCAAGGTCGTACTCAACGCTGTGAGCCAGGAAAATGAAGTAGAAACATTTAACTCCCTGGATGGGCTAAGGCACTGGCTCTTGAGGGCGCCTCACAACGAAGCTGTTGTGGTGCTGGTTGCTGAAAAAAGGGAAGAAATAACTGAGCTTATGTCAGTACTGCCATTGTTTAGAAAAGTTAAAATTATCCTGATGCTGCCAGATCAGGAACCTGAGACCATAAAAATTGGCTACAAGCTGGAACCGCGGTTTTTGAGCTTTCTTGATGGGGGTTTTTCAACCCTGACCGGGATCGTTACAAATATGCTGGCAAGGAGCAAATCAAATAAAAAACTCGAGGAACAAGGGTTATAAGGGAGGGAATACTAAATCATGAAAGTGATTAAGAAGACAAAAAACAGCTTTGGATTTTCAATGACAGAGCTGCTTGTAACCATTGCAATTATTTCTATTGTATCCGCCATTTCGATTCCAAACATGATTAGCTGGCGTTCCAACCAGGGAGTAAGGCTTGCGGCAAATGATTTTGCTGACGAATTCATGAAAGCAAAAATGGCAGCAATCAAAAGCAATACAACATGCACTATAACCATTTCCGAGTCAGCCAACACCTGCTCATTTACCTGCATGAACGGCAAGACAATATCACTATCAGACTACACTGGCGGAGTAAGCTTTGGCGGGCCAAGTGGAGAATCAAGTCTCATTACAATCAATTACGCCTTTAATGGAATTTCAGATGCAAGCGGCAGCATATTTTTAAAAAACAGTACAGGAACCAAATATTACAGAATTCTCATTTCATTTTCAGGCAGTGTTTCAACCCAGAAATGGTCAGGCTCAGCCTGGGTTTAAAAATATCGTAAATTTCAAATTTTTTGCCTATTTCATAACCAGATCATCGAGATAGATAGACAATCGGCTTTGATGGCAATTTTAAGTCTATCATGAGGGAGAAATCAGCTTTGAGTGCTACAAAAAACATCCTGAAATCTAATAGGGGTTACACCATTGCGGAACTGCTCGTAGCAATGGCTATAGGCGGAATTGTTTTGTCTGGAATCGCCGCTGTTTACCAAAATCAGACCAAGGGCTACAGAACCCAGAATATGGTTGTGGAGATGCAGCAAAACGCCAGGGGTTCGCTCTTTCTCCTTGAAAAAGAGGTGAGGATGGCTGGCTTTGATCCAGCAGACACAGACAATTTTGCAATCACGGACATCAGGCTGAGGGATACGAGCAACAACCTGTCAACGAGCGGATACAGTACCTTTACCTTTGCCTATGATGATAATGAGGATGGTGTACTCGATACTGGCGAGACCATAACATACAAACTCAGTGACTGGCCATCTGCTGCTCCAGACGGTGTTGTCGACCTGATTAGAAATGATGGAGGGAGCGACGGACTGGTGGCAGAGAGTATATACGCCTTTGGCCTTGCTTATTCCTTTGATGATGATGAGGACGGTGAACTTGATACCTCAGCAGGAGGAAACGTTATCTGGGCAATTGATTCAGACAATGACAATGATCTGGACATGAATCTTGATGATAATGATGATGGCTATATAAATGCGACTGACGATGGCGATGCCGATGGTTTCTTGAATGACAATGCTCTTTCTACAGATATTGATCTTGACAAGATCCGGGGTATCAGGATCTGGGTGCTGGCCCGTACAAAAAATGTTGTGCAGGATTTTTCCGAAAACAGAATCTATACCGTTGGAAACCGGGTTGTAAACCCGTCAAGCGATTCAAATTCAGCAGTTAATTATCGTTATCAGCTCATTACTGCGGTTGTTAAATGCAGGAACCTGATATTTAGCCAGTACCAATAACAGTCTGGGAGATTTTTGATGAATAGACAAAATAACGACCTGGGGTATACGCTGATAGAAGTCATGATTGCCATGACGATTTTTTCATACGGGATGCTGGCCATAGCAAGTCTTTTGATTTCATCAATCGAAGGAAATACAAACGCCGCTGAGGTAACTGATATTTCATCAATGGCAACCCAGCGCCTTGAACTGCTGATGTCCCTTTACTACGATCCCAACAATGACAGCACCACCCACAACGACATAAAGGACACTGACGGTGATGGTTCCGGCGGACTTAGTGACACATATTCCGGCACCACCATAACAGCCGACAACTATATTTATTATCAGTAGTGTCCCGTTAAAAATCGAATAATTTCAATTGGATTTGGGCACT
>JAOZSB010000433.1 GCA_029939895.1 Desulfobacterales bacterium | reverse complement strand
AAAATTACAGCACGTTGGGTGCTATTCTAAAAAGTTAAACGGGACACTACTGAGAGTTTATAACAAGAAACCCCTTTGTAAAATTAGTCAAGCCAACCACTTTTTGGGAAAGAACAATCATTGACCCCTTTGAATTAGTAATGGAATGTATTGATGATGGGTTTGTGGGGTTTGAGTTCAGCCTTGATTTTCACCCCTTCAACTTTACCAAACTGTTGCCCGAAGAGATTAGTGCAGAAAAGAGAAAACAGATAAAGCAGGCAGCACATGATGGTGGAATAAGAATAAGCATCCATTCGCCTATTGTAGGGCCATATGCCCCGCATCCGTCACCGGGCCGGGGGAAACAGCTTTTTTATAATCCCGCACAAAGCATGATTGTCCAGAAAGAGTCCATCGACTTTGCAGGGGATATTGGTGCTACCGCCATAGTGTTTCACCTGATTGGATCAAATGATACAAAGACTCTATCCGAGCTTGTGGAATATGCAGTTGGCACGGATGTACGGGTTTCAATAGAGAACTATTGCCACACCCCGGAAAAGCAGACAAGTGATTTTTTTATCAAATGCATGGAGGAAATTTCCTCCCTGGTGTCACCCCGTGCAAGGAAGCAAAACCTTGGTGTAACCCTTGATGTTGGTCACTATAATATTGAAGGGGATGATCCCATCGTGGCCTCAAGAAAGGTTGGGCAATGGTGCATGGAAAACAACGTACCTGTTCTGGTTCATGCAACCGACAACTATGGGGATCTTCTTTTTTCTCCGCCTGCATACAGTGCTGATGTTCATGCAAACGTGGCTGGCAGGGGCATCAACAACGATCTTATAATCAAGCTGCTGCGTTCCCAGGGGTTGCAATTTGATGTTGTGGCAGAGCAGATTCAGCCCCTTTCCTTGAAAGACATTGACCATATTCATGATGCCCAGTCCTATGGCGCAAGAAGTGCCGGCGGTACTTCCGTGATGATGCCGAGGTTCAAGGATTTTGTGGATAAGGGAAAAACGCTTCTGATGAAGACCGGGGCTGGAGGGTTTATCGGCAAAGAGGTGATTGCTGAGGCATCCTTTTGCTTTATTGCAGGGCTGCTCGGAGTTCAGGGGTTGAAGGAATATATCTTTTCCAGAAAACTTCAGGATAAAAAGAATGTATCAGTAGACGATGCAAAGAAGATGTCTGAAGAGTTTCTTGAGATGTCCAAGGAAAACAAGGCAGATCTGATAGCGCATATTGATGAACTGCTTCTTCCTGCACAAAGCGGGACTGGCTCAATCCATAAGAATGAAAAAGACATAGTCTGCCAGAATATTAGCGGTGCAATTTTTAACTCCATCGATAAAAAAGATATTGCCCTGGTCTTTTCCAGGAAAGAAAATCTTAAAAAAGGTGACTGCATAGCAGCCATGGGCGACTCTGGCGAAGAAATGTTTATGACTCTTGATGGTGAGGTTGAAGTAAAAAAAGAGAAAAAACGCCTTGCTATTCTGGAGCCGGGCAGTGTGTTTGGCGAAATGGCCCTGTTTTATAATACAAAACGCCCTGCAACCTTTGTAGTGCATTCCCAAACCGCAGAGATTGGAGTCCTTTCACGAACAGAGCTTGAACAAATCTTCCTGAATGGAGAAAAATTTGCCCAGGGATTTATTGACAGGCTTTTGAGAATGCTTCCTGGAAGGCAGAGGAGCCTGAATGAAAACTATAAGGCCGCCATCAACGCCCTCCATTTTCTGGCCGACGGCACAAAAAAAGATCTTCCTGCCATCAAAAAACCAAGATTGGAAAAGCCCTGAATAAAAGAATGCTCAACCTGCTTATGAGTGTTGAAGATAAAAAATATAAGGAAGTGGTCTTTGATAAGCCTGACATGGTGGTTTTCAGGGAGGGTGACCAGGGGGATGGAGCATATTGCATACTTGAGGGCAAGGTAAAGGTGGTCGCAAGCCTGGAGGGTGGGGGCGAAAGCAAGGGGATACTTCTGGGGCAGCAGGAAAAAGGAGAAATCTTCGGGGAAATGGCCCTGATTGACGGGATGCCAAGGTCCGCCACCATAGTAACACTCTCGCCCTGCAAGTTCGCATTTATAAGCAAAGCTGACGTTAAAGCACTTTTTCAGGCCCCCAATGACGAGACATACCAGCTTATGGGCCTGAGCTGCCTGTCCATTTTCAGGTCAATTCTGAGCGTTGACAAGGTATATTCAGACCTGAAAAAAAACATCACTGTAGCAACCTCGATACAGTAACAACCTATATAGTGAAAACCCCGACAGGGGCTATGCGACTATTCCTCTCCGGGGAATCTAAATTTGATAGTTCGATTTTGATTGTTCAATTTTGATTGTTCAAAAGGATACTCAACTGGCCAGCTTTGACAAATATAAAAGACAACATCAATCCAGCCCTGAAAGGGCGAAATATACCAGCCCAGGGCGTAAGCCCTGGGTAGATTGCAGCCCCATAAGCATTTAGCCCTGTAGGGGCGGCATATAAATTTAATAGCCATAATCCGATTTTAAGTTTTTTGGCGTGAGGATTGTTGTGCTTAAAAAAAACGCATATCCATTTAATTAAGCCAAAATAATTTATCAATTGATATTGAAAACAATCTGTGCAATCTAATTACTGACTCCTTCATATACAATGTTGCATGGAGTTGCGGGTCACGATTTGCAAAGCGCAACAGCGCATCAATTTCATATGCATTGTTGTATGGCTAAAAATAAATTAATAGGTGAAAAAATGACCAAAGTCAATCTTGAGGGCGCAGTTAATAACATAAGGCCTGGAACTACGACCGCTTATTCACCCTTAGTCGAAGTGATTGTCAATGCAATTGAAGCCATTGAAGACAAAAAAGAACAAAGAGGTGAAATAACAGTTGCTGTTAAAAGAACCTCGCAACGGAACTTTGACGATACGCTCCGAAGCATTGAAAGTTTTTCAATAAAAGACAACGGGATTGGTTTTACAAAAGAAAACAAAGAATCCTTTGATACACTTTACTCACCGAGAAAGATAAACAAGGGAGGAAAAGGATTTGGGCGCTTTATATGTTTAAAATATTTTAGTAACATTAAAGTGAATAGTGTTTATAGTGATGGAAATGATTTCAAAAAACTAAGCTTTCAAATGGGACGAATAAATACAATTATTGAAGGCGCAAATGAAGAAATTTCAAAAATAAAAAAAACTGGTTCAACAATTGAATTAAATTTTGTAAAGGATGATTTTCCTGATAAAGGACTTCCAACTATTGCTAGGAATTTAGCCCAAAAAATACTACCCTATATTGTTAACGAGACCTATGATTGTCCAAAAATTATTTTGAAGGAGGATGGAGAAGAGTCAATAGAATTAAATGGCGTAGTTGATGGTATTGAGGAAATATGTGATGATTCATTTGTCTGTCAGAAAAACAACAAGGAATATCATTTTAAAGTAAAAATTTTTAAGTTTTTCGCTCCAAAGAAACAAAAGAGTAAGATAAGCTTGGTTGCACATAATCGTGAAGTTACAGATGCACTAATAAAAGATTATATCCCAGAATTTGTTGACGAGTTTATTGAGAATAAAAAAAATTATATAATTAAGACTTATGTTTTTGGTGAATATCTTGACGAAAACGTATCTCTTGAACG
>JAOZSB010000094.1 GCA_029939895.1 Desulfobacterales bacterium | reverse complement strand
TGTTAAAAAATTTAATTTTTTAAGACTTTGGAAAGGAGTTGCCATGAGAATTGCATCATCAGTTATCAGACTTGATTCACAAAGGACATCAGCGGAGCGTGAGTTCATGACCAGAAAGGTCAAAGCTGCCGGTGAAAACGACCAGAAGCAATCTGACAAGGTCGCATCTCTCGGCTTTAACTTTGACCGTGAATTAAAAATGCCTGACAGGTCTGCGCTTGCAAAGGCTGCCGGATTAGAAAATTTATCAAGACCAACGGCAAATCAGGTGCAGATGCAGAAGCCTGTGGATACCCAGACAAGGGTTGAGGAAGCAATGGAAAAAAGGGTCAGAATGATGAAAAATGTTCTGGAAAAACTGACCGGAAGAAAAATTTCAATTTCCAATGCAAGCGATGCATCAAATCCTGCCAATGCTGTGGCATCACCTGAAACGCTTGAGCTTAAAGAGTTTTTCGAGCAAAAAGTCCTTGTTGAAGAAACATACCATCACTATGAAATGGAATCGACTTCATTCGATGCCGCAGGTATAATAAAGACACAGGATGGTCAGGAGATTTCTTTTAACTTATCAATGAGCATGTCACGAGAGAGCGTATTCCAGACCTCCACTGCCTATGAGACGACAGTCTCAATGCTTGATCCCCTTGTAGTTAATTTTAATGGCAATGCTGCCGACCTGTCTAATATGAAATTTTCTTTTGACCTTGATGCTGATGGGACAGATGAAGAAATTTCCACGCTTTCAGGTGGAAGCGGTTTTCTTGCACTCGACACTAACTCTGATGGAAAAATCAACAACGGCAACGAGTTGTTTGGACCCCAAACCGGCAACGGCTTCATGGAGCTTGCACAATACGATTTCGACGGCAATGGATGGATAGATGAGTCTGACCCGATTTTTAATGACCTGAAGGTTTGGACAAAAGATGAGTTCGGCAATGATTCCTTATTGGGCCTTCTGGAAGCTGACGTAGGCGCTATATCACTTTCAAATGTCAGTACAGACTTTGACCTTAAAGATGACACCGGGCAGCAGAATGGCAGAGTAAGGGCCTCTGGAATTTATGCAAAAGAGAGCGGAGGGGTCGCCTCAATCCAGCATGTGGACCTTGCAGTATGATTGTATATATGACTTTTCAATGTTAAAAAAAATTAAGATAGTTCCCGTAGAAAAACATCTTCTTTTGCCCAATTTCGGCGTTGGATTGAACTTGAACAAAAATGTACGTTTTTCTACAGGAACTAAATAAAGCCAGCTTCATTGAGCAAAAGAAGAATTTCCTGTGCGGCTTCCCCAGGAGAGATGCTTGTAGTGTCGATCCGCAATTCAGGCTTTGCCGGGCTTTCGTATGGATCATCAATTCCTGTGAACCCTTTAATTTTTCCAGCTCTGGCCTTTGCGTACATCCCTTTTCTATCGCGGCGTTCACAGGTTTCAATAGGTGTAGCAACATGTATTTCAAAAAATCCGCCATGGGCCTCGATCTCAGCTCGTATCCCTGCCCTGGTCGCTTCATAGGGGGCTATTGGAGCGCAAATTGCTATACCCCTGTTTTTGGTGATCTCGCAAGCGACAAAGCCGATCCTTTTAACATTGATATCCCGGTGTTCCTTGCTAAAATTCAGTTCGCTGGATAGATTTCGTCTGACAATATCGCCATCAAGCAATGATACAGGGCGTTCGCCAATTTCTAAAAATCTTGAATAAAGAATCTTCGCAATAGTCGATTTACCTGCTCCGGAAAGGCCAGTTAAAAAAAGCGTGAATCCCTGTTTTTTCGGGGGTGGATAACCTTTTTGGACTTCCTCGATTATTTCGGGAAAAGTGAACCATTCAGGAATACTCTTACCCCTTTTTATCCTGTTTCTAAGCTCTGAACCCTGGATAGAAATAGACTGTGTGTTTTCAGGAACCTGATCCCTGGCCATGAACTCGTCTTCAAAGGGGAGGTAGACATATTCATCAAAGGCAATTATCTCAATTCCGATTTCTTCGGCATACTCAGTAGCCAGTTTCTGTGCCTCGCCTATTTCATAAAACCGTTTGCCGTTATTATCAAAGCCAGCGCCTGAATGATCCGGCCCCACGATAAAATGGGTGCATCCATAATTTTTTGCGATTATGGAGTTTAACACTGCATCCCTGGGTCCTGTGAGGCGTATGGAAAGTGGAAGGAGATTTAATATGAACGAATCCGGGGCGTAGCGTTTTGAAATTGCTTTGTAACAGCGAACCCTTGTGTAATGGTCAAAATCTTCAGGCTGTGTGATTCCGGTGTTGGGGAGCATGAGAAGATTGCCACCAACGTTACGCATGGCCTTGAGTGTCATTTCAAACAGGGGTCTGTGGATAGGATTTCTGGTCTGCATCCCTATGATTTTCTTCCACCCCAGTTTATTATACATAAAACGAACTTCAGCAGGCGAAAGCCTCAACTGCCTGAAATCGTAATGAATAGGCTTATTAACAGAGCGAACTCTTCCGCCTATGTAGTACTCACCAGTATTATGAAATAAATGTCTTACACCTGAATGAGAATCGTCACTGGTTTTGTATACTTTTTCAGCTTCCCTGACCTTATCCGGCTTCCAGATATCAGCTACATCCATGACACCAAGTAAAAAGCCTTCCTGATCCCTCAAAGCGACAGATGCGCCCGGTTTGATATTTTCAGCATCCGCACTCGAAATGTCGAGGCATACCGGGACAGGCCAGAAAGTCCAATCAGCAAGGCGCATTTTATCGACTACAGAATTATAATCATCTTCGCCCATAAAGCCGGTCAAAGGTGAAAAAGCACCAATGCTCAAAAGTTCATAGTCACAAAGATGCCTTTCCGCAAGGGACACATCATAAAGGTGAAAGGCCAACTCTTTTAGTGCGCAGGTTTCCTGATCTCCACACCAAAGGATGGATAGATCACCACAGTATGCACTATTTGGTTCAGTTTGAGCCATTCGCCTCACCTTTAAGTGTCTTTGAGGGTGGACTAATTTTTAATAATTAAATTATTTTTCTGCTGTTTTGGGAACAGTAGTAATTGTCACATTCAACAGGCTCATCAAATCGACTGGATTTTTTGTAGCATCAATTGAAGCTATTGACACTGGCTTATCTGGAGATAAATCGAAATTGAGTTTCCCAGGTGACTTCGTAAAATCTTTTATAACAGCAAGAGCAGCTTTTTCGTTTTCATTTTTTGCTGCTGATATCAGAGCGTCCAGATTAGTTGCAAACTCATTCTTTAAGGATTCAATATCTCTGCCAGTCTGTTTTGCCTGGAATTCATAGAGCCGTTCAACAAAGGAGATATTTTTCAAGTCGAGATTTGCTTTTTTTATGTCTATCATTTTAAATGTGAAAAGGAGTGCGACAATTTTCTCAGGATCAAGGTCAATTTTTCCAAGGTCCATGGCCAGATCAATGCTGCCAATATCTTTTATATCACATTTTAGTTGATGTAAAAAAAGATTTTTTTCTTTGGGGTTATAATCATAATTAACATTAATATCTGTTACTAAATCATCATATCCAAGCTCTGTCAAAAAGATTCCGCCTGGACCCAACGCTTTCACTTTATTATGGATTCCATTTACGGCAACGTTAATTTTTGTAGTTATCTTGCCCTCGGCTGCATGGTCATAAAACAGGATTTCATCAATCTCAGCCATAGCTCCTGTTGCTTTAGTTTTTACTTTTACATTTCTAAGGCGGGGAACAAGACCCATCAGGCAGACATCAGCCGACCCATAGGATATCTCAGCGTATGGCTTGGCCTTGATAATCATCTGATCTGCTTTTTCGGTAACGAGTTTTGTTGTATAATACTTAAACCCTACATAAGCGGAACCAAGAACAATCATCAGGATTGAAACCGCCATAACTGCTTTACGCATAGCACTCTCCATAAATAAAAAAAAGGGGAATGAAATGTAATCCCATTCCCCTTTGATTTGTAAAAAAAAGGTATTTTAACGCTTGGAGAACTGGAAACGAGCACGCGCTCCCTTTTGTCCATATTTTTTTCTTTCTTTTGCCCTTGGATCACGTTTAACAAAACCAGCCTTTTTAAGTATAGGCCTGAGATCCGGGTCAACCTTCATAAGCGCCCTTGTGATACCGTGGCGCACAGCACCAGCCTGACCGGTTGTTCCTCCGCCCAATACCGTGATCCTGACATCGAATTTATTTTCGTTGTTTGTCAGCACCAGAGGTTGCTTGAGAATAGTCCGGCAAGTTGCAATTGGGAAATAATCCTCAAGAGCTTTTTTGTTTACAATTATGGTACCGTTACCCGGTGTAAGCCAAGTCTTGGCTACCGCGCTTTTTCTTTTTCCTGTGGCATAAACTGTGTTCGAAGTGTTCATGTATTGCTCCGATGACTCAAAATTATATCTTTAGTATTTCAGGGTTCTGGGCTTCATGGGGATGCTTGTCCCCGACATAGACCTTGAGTTTTTTGTTGAGCCTGCTACCAAGTCTGTTTTTGGGCAACATGCCCTTCACAGCCTTGCGTATTAACTCTTCAGGCTTTGTTTCGAGAAGTTTGCCCGCTGGTACTGAAGTCAAACCGCCCATGTAGCCACTATGACTGTGGTACATTTTTTGTTCGAGCTTCCTGCCGGTGAGCTTGATTTTCTCAGCATTGATTACAATTATGGAATCCCCAGTATCAGCATGGGGAGTATAAAGAGGATTATGCTTACCCCTTATCCTGTGTGCAATCTGGGAGGCGAGTCTGCCCAATATCTGATCTCTGGCATCCACGACATACCATTTGTCCTGATTGTCGCTCTGTTTCGCACTGTATGTATAACCTTTCACTGTCCCTCACTCCTGTCATTTAGTCTATAGTAACGATACTAATAAAAATATTAAGAAAAGAAAGTTAATCGATTAATATAGCCGTGTCAATAAAAAAAAACATTTTTTTATTTTTTTATACAATATATCGCAATAAAAAAATAATTTTCGACTATATCGGGTAGTATTCAACGGCCCGTCTAAAGCATTTTTCAAAAAAATCTGCACTCCTCAAATAAATAAAATTTTTCAAAATTTTAAATAATATTAAGATATTATTCTATTCCTCATATTATCCATCACCCCTGTTCTTCCTGGGACAGCTTAACAAAAGCTTTAAAATAGGACAATATTTCAATTGGGATTGCAGTAAAGTGGAGTTCGTAATGTGGTGCTTCTGTTTCTAATATTACGCTGATTTTTCCGTAAAAGTTACTTTTCATGTCACTGTCAACGCCCTGGAGGTTCATCTTAATATCCTGAAGCACTTCGAGTTTCTGGTCGGTCTTTATAGTGGCACGTTTTGCTGTTAAGCGTGTAATTATAGCTGACTCATGCTTTGCACCAATATCTTTACCCTTAAATGATGTGAATGTGATTGGGATTTCTTTTTGTATATCAACAAATTCCTGATCGTGTTCACGGAGTACCACATGGTAGGGCTCTGCAATTCCACCAACTGTAAAAATTTTAATTGGAGCTTCTGCACCCTTTGGTGCTACCTGCTGCATTTTGTCAATGCGGATTGAGTTGACAGTCTCATTGCGAACTGACTCGGATATAAGCACCTGGCCACCGACTGTGTATGATTCGATTCGGCTGGCCATGTTAACGCCCTTACCTATTACGGTATATTTTTGCCGTGTGCTTGAGCCTATATTGCCAAGGATTACCTCATCAGTATTTAAACCAATACCCATTTCAAGGTTTGGAAGTCCCTGTGACTGGTTGATTTCATTTACAACACTCATCTGGTTCTGCATTGCGATTGAACATGCAACAGCACTATGGGCTGGCTGGTCTATGGAATGAGGTGCGCCAAAACAAACAATCAAAGCATCGCCTATAAATTCAAGGACTGTACCGTCATACTTGGGAATTACCTCAAGCATTACATTGAAATAATTGTTAAGCATCTGCACAACCTGCTCAGGCTTGATACGCTCGGAAATGGCAGTAAAGCCTCGCAGATCGGTCATCATAACCGTGATTTTCCTGCGTTCTCCGCCCAGCTCAAGGCCCTCTGGTGACTCAAGGATGCTGTCAACAATTTCATCGGAAAGGTAACGCCCCAGGGTGTCCTTAATAAACGCATTACGGACATCAAGATCCCTGTTAAGTTTTGACATCCTGAGCTGTTCTTTATCAGATATTCGAATCAGACGACGAAGCTGCTTAAATATCCGCATGTACCCGTCATACAGTTTTTTATAATCACCAAACCGCGCACTCCCTTGAAACGATTTCTCAGTCAGAAGTGTTTCTGATTCTTTAATTACTTTTTCTTCAGCAATAAATATTGTTTTTTCTTCCGTCATGTCACCTAACCGCCATTATGATATTTTCAACAAGGATTATTGTTTAAAAAAGCATCACTTTTTGAAAAGGTAATACTTAAATATGCAAAAGTCAAAATCTGATAATTTGTGTATAATTTCCACCCATACGATGCCATTACTTCTTGGCATTTGCTACTAATATTGAATAATTATTATTCTCATGCATATCAAACATTGCAGGTTGATTGACAAACAGTGGAAGGTGGAAATCTGGCTAATAATAATGTATTCAAAGACTCGGAATGGTGGCCTTCGGTTGCAGTTGATCTTTTGGACTGGAAGCTTGGCAGCCTTGCTAAAGATTTGTCCATGGTTTTGAAACAAGAAAATGAAAGCGTTTTTTACATCAAAGCGGGTAAGGCGAACCTTGAGTCGTTTAATTTTATAATAGAAAATACTGAATTAAAAATTAAAAGCTCAAAACCACAACTCAACAAATATGACCTTTCCGGCGCATATCCTCACAGCGCAAGAAATGTTACACAAGAGCAAATCAATTCAGCAATATAAGAAAAAGATACAATACTGCCAAAACATATAGAGAGGCCCGGGTAGCAGTGAATTTTATATAGGTTTGAGGCGGTTGCAGGTTGCGGGTTTGTGCGTTACTGCTTCATGATATGCCCACAGGCGTTACATTTATAACGTTTTCTAAAAAAAAACATGATTGGAAATCCAAGCAACAGGCTTAGTGCTCCAAATTTTTTATCGATATTATAATAATCCAGATTTGCAGAACCACATCTGGTACAATAATCTTCAGCTTCTATTGAGGGAAAAGTATCTTCAATTTCTGTCAGCACGCTGGATTGATCTTCGCTGATAATCTCTAATGCCGTCTGCTCATCATCTTCCCGAACCTGTAACAAAATACCACCCAGAGCATTGGAATATGACCAGTCAATGCTGATCATATGTCTATTTGCTAAATAACAATAAATGCCCTCGGCATCAAGCCTTGCCCTTGCAAGCTCAGCTATAGGCAGATCCATATAGCTGGCTATAGTTTTCAGGTGTGCCATTCCAGTATATTTCCAAGTTTATGCAGTCTGCAACAACGTATACAACAGGATGTTTAATGCTATTTTGATCCTTTGCCGAGCAGCTCCATGGTTTGGTCCATTGCGACTGTCACATCTTTAACTATATTTTCCACGTCGGTCAGTTCAAGGCCAAGCTGTTCCCAGGCACCTTCCTTAAAGACTTCACTGTGGCAGTTGATGCCGTTGGTCAGCCCCTGGCTGTTGCATATGCCGTTAGCTACGTTAACAAGCTGGATACTTCTCTTTTCGTTCTCTGTGCCTTTAAATGGAAAATGGTGAAACTCCACTGCAAGAATAATCTCCGGGTCTACTTCCCACCATTTTTTGATAAACAGGGCACCAAGCTCCTGATGGTCAATGCCGAATCGTTTTGCTTCCTGTTTTTCCAAGGTTTCTTCTTCTTCTCCAATGGTTTGTAAAAACTCGGAGTACTCATCAGGAATAAGATACGCAAAAACCATAATTCCAACGTCGTGCATCAAACCGGAAAGGTAGGCCATATCTCGCACCTGCTCTGAAACCTCGGTATAGGTGCTGAGTTTTTGGGTAACAATAGCCACAGCCAGGCAGTGTCGCCAAAAACTAAAATGATCCAGAACCTTGCTGTTGGTAAAAAGTTTTGTCAGCTCCAGGGAAAGCACAAGCTGTTTAATCTTATCCATGCCAATCTTGTTTATAGCAACGGGAAGCGTCTTTACATCCTCAACGCCTGTTGTGTAGTATGCACTGCTTGCAATCTTTAAAATCCGACCGGACAGCGCCATGTCCAGCTTAATTATTTCTGCTATATCATTAATTCCAACATAGGGATTTTTCAACTGCTTCTGCAAATTAACTACAATATCCGGAAAAGGCGGTAAATCACCTTTTGTATTCATCAACTTCAGCAATGCTTCTCTCATAAGGCCTCCAGCATTTTTTTTACTTACAATAATCAAACACAAATTTACTTTTTAACATTTATTACTGCATTCTTGTAATGGACAACTTCGAAATCATCTGACAAATCCCACAATGATTCTGATGCCCCAAGAATGTATACGCCTTTGGGATTTAACGCCCTGGCCATTTTGGCAAACAGGGTTTTCTTAAACTCCCTGGAAAAATATATGATTACATAGCGGCACAGAATCAAATCAAAGGCACCCAGGGAAGTAAAGCTATTCTGGAGATTAAATTTCTCGAACTTCACCCTCTTTTTTAATTCCTGATCAAAGGACCAGACATTATCCTTCTGGGTAAAATATTTATTCTTCTTATCAAGCGGTAATCCACGCTTTACTGCCAATGAGGTGTAGTTGCCGGAAATAGCAACAAACAAAGCAGATGAAGAAATATCTGAAGCAAAAATCTCAATCCTGTTTACAAGAGACGGCGTGCCGCGCCTTTTTGCTTCTTCATCAATCAGCATAAGCAAAGAATACGCTTCCTGACCAGTTGATGCAGCAGCAGACCACACCCGCGCCTTTCCTTTAGATGCTGCGATATCAAGCAAAGCAGGAACTGCAACCTCTCGCAGATACTCCCACAGGCTGTCGTCACGGAACCATAAAGTTTCGTTTGTTGTCATTGCATCTATGATTCTGTCTTTTAGCTTCCCGCCTATATCCATCTTTGCCTTTTGATGAAAATCTGCAAAAGACTTGCAGTCGATTTCTTCTACAAGGTCGGAAAGCCTTGACTCTATCAGGTATTCTTTGCCATCCTCTAAAAAAATACCACATTGATCCTCAATATACTTCTTCATGAGGTCGTATTCTTTTTTATTTATTTTTACCATTATTTAGACATCCTGTTATGGCTTACAATAAGCTTATTTTTTTGCAAAACTATAGAAAAAAGTTCTATCAACAGTCAATATTCGAGTTTCTGATTTGTGTGCGAAATGATTTAAAAAAAGAACACTAACCAAAGGCAATTGCCATGATTCTTTCATGCATCTTGTCAAGTGGAATTATTTCATCAGCTTCATTTGCATCAACCACAGCACCAGGCATTCCCCACACAACACTGCTCTCCTCATCCTGAATAATGGAGTATCCGCCTTTTCTACGGATGGTTGCAACACCCGATGCACCGTCATTGCCCATACCCGTTAATATCACGGTTAAAACATTTCCACCGTAAACCATTCCAATGGAACGAAACAGAACATCAACAGCAGGTCGGCAACTTAGAACCGGCGGAGAATCATTCATATCAAGAAAAACACTTCCGGCATTATCCTTTCGGACAACCATATGTCTGCCGCCGGGAGCTATATACATGAAGCCAGCCTTGACGGGTTGTTTCTCGGCACCTTCTACAACGGTAATCGCTGAAGTTTTGTCCAGTCGTTGTGCAAGAGAGGCGGTAAATACTGGAGGCATATGCTGAACTGCTATGATTGGAACTGGAATATCTTTCCTGATTTTTGGAATCACATCCATCAATGCGTTAGGGCCACCAGTTGAAACACCCAGGGCGATCACGTCAATTTTGCCGATTACCCCCGGAGCCTTTGCTGGTCTGGCTTTCGGAGTAACAACCGTAGCCGGCTCACGTGACTTTTGCGGCTGGGTTCCAAATCCAAAGCTGGTTTTTGCCCTTGACATTAAGCTGGTTTTGTTCGCTCCATGGGCAGGCTCCGTGGTCTGCCTTGAATCTTTTCTGCTTTTGGCAAGCAGCATCAGAGGTGTCAGAGCAGCCTTAAGTATGGCAGCACTCTCCTCTGCAAGCGAACCCTTTGGTTTTGAAATAAAATCGAGTGCTCCAGCTTCAAGAGCCTTCACCGTGATGTCTGCACTTTCATGACTCATGCCACTTACCATGATTACATCCACACCTGGGAAATCCTTTTTTATCCTTCCAAGTGCCTCCAGGCCGTCCATCTCCGGCATAATGATGTCTAAAAAAACAAGATCCGGCTGTGATTCTTTAATTTTTGCAAGCGCAAGCTTTCCGTTAACTGCAGTACCAACCAACTCAACATCTTCCAACCCAGAAACAATATTCGACAGTATCATTCGATATGTGAGGGTGTCGTCAACCACCAGCACTTTAAGAGCATCATTCATTATTATTATAATTCCTGTATCGTCATTAAGATGTATAATAGGTCAGGGTATCACGAATCAATCCCTTAAACCAAGTGCTTCTATGATTTCTTCAATTTCTTTAAAATCTTCCCGCGTAAGATCTATAAGCTCAAACCCGGTGTCATAAAAATCAGAATTAACACCTTTAACTGATCGCTTACTAACAGCATCAAAATTCAAGTACTCTTTCTCAGTAAGCTCAGTTTGAAGCAATATTTTTAAATGAAAAAATTTTTCAGTTTCAATTGGTGCATCACTCATTATCATCAAACCATTAGTGGTGATGTCTACCAGAAAACCCACGGGTTCTTCCGTTTCACCGTCAATCACCGTTAGATAATAGAGCAAATGCCTTCTTTTTTTTGTTCTATATTCAGCCATCATGCATTCTCCATACTATTTTTTTAAATAAGAATTGATTTATAACTCAAACCTGTTTACGATTTTAGCAAGATTTTTTGCCATTGCTGATAATTCATCTGACAACGAGTTGACCTGAGTTGCACCCGAAGCTGTGTCCTGTGATGCATTGTTGACAGACCGCATATTCCTGGAAATCTCATCTACGCCCTGGGCAGCCTCGCCAGCAGAACTGGCTACAGCACCTACGTTTTGTGAAA
The DNA here is from genome assembly GCA_029939895.1 of Desulfobacterales bacterium. Taxonomy (GTDB): domain Bacteria; phylum Desulfobacterota; class Desulfobacteria; order Desulfobacterales; family JAOZSB01; genus JAOZSB01. The sequence goes on along the minus strand of JAOZSB010000094.1, from coordinate 2,555 downwards.
GCCCATCCACGTTTTTGGCTACCTCCATTGCAGTTGTAGTAATCCCTGTCGTGGCCTTGTCCACCTCGGTCATCCGATTTGCCGATTTATCGGCATTTGTAGCAACTCTCTTTACTGACTGTGCATTGTCAGCAGCAGTTGATGAAATCTCACTCACAGTTGCAGACTGCTGTTCAACCGCAGCCGCAATTGTCTGGTTGATTCCTGCAATGTCGTTTATAATCTTGCCAATTTCCTCAATTGCACCAACAACTTCGCCTGTGCTGCTTTGGATTTCTTCTATCTGGCCGGCTATCTCATCAGTGGCTTCTGCTGATTGTTTTGCCAACTCCTTTACTTCACCGGCAACCACAGCAAATCCCTTACCGGCATCACCTGCTCCAGCAGCTTCTATGGTCGCATTTAACGCCAGCATATTGGTTTGGTCTGCAATATCTTTTATAACCCCAACAACCTTGCCGATCTGGGTGGATGCTTTTACCAGGGCCTCCATTTTTGTGTTAATCACTTCTGTGCGTTCACTAGCATTCTGTGAAATTCGACTGGCTTCAATAGTATTTTTAGAAACCTCGCTCAAGGATGCCGTGGTCTCCTCAATTGCTGCTGCCATTGTATTGATGCCCGATGCAATTTCTTCACTTGCGCCTGCTGTTTCCCTTGCTTCTGCAGCAGTCTGTTCTACTGAAGCAGACACTTCATTAATTGTAGAAGACATCTCCTCGGTCATGCTGGCAATAGTAAATACCATACCATTTGTCTCCTCAGCAGCCGATGCAACCATGCCGACATTTGATGCGACTTGCTCCGATGCAGTGGCAGCAGCATTTGACTGGGCATTGACTTCTTCGGCACTCGAAGCCATCTGCGTGGAAACCGTTGCCAATTCATTAGATGAACTTGAAAGTATGCTGGCATTTTCTTTGAGATTTTCCATGATGCCTTTGATATTGGCAACTGCCTCATTTAATGCCTTTGCCATCCAGGCAATTTCATCGTTCGTATCGACGGTAACCTCTGTGGTAAGATCATTGTCTGATATTCTTTTTGCAAGTTCCACAACCTGATTTAAAGAGCTTGCAACTGATCTTCTAATATAAGAAATAACACCCACAATGACCAGCACAAGAATAATACTGACCACCAAATTTATTGTGCGACTATTTTTAATTTTGGATGTAATAGACACCATACTTCCATCTAATTCCGCAATCTGGGCTTCAACAAATCCGTGGATACCGTCACCTATTGCTGCGGCAAATGGATCAAACTTTTCCATCATTTTGTTGCCTTCTGCTGGCCCGCCCTTTATATATATTGTTGCCATTTCCTGACCCATTTTATAAAATCCATCAAAATCCTTTTTAATGGCATTTAATTTATCAATGGATTCCTTGTCATTTTTTGTCTCGAACATTTTGGTAAAGTCATCATGAAGTTTATAAAAAAGATCAGCCTGAATCTTTGCTTCAGCAAAGCCATCATCAAAACCTTCCAGCCCCCTTGTTGCAGATATATCTGTCAACCATTGCTGAACTTGTATTACGGCAACCTGCATATCCTTTGCCTTTATCGCAAAACTTGCTGACTCGATCCTGCTTTTCTCAGCCAGGCCAACAATGACCGATCCACTAATCCAGCTGCCCACAGTCGAAATCAAAACAAATATAGTTATTAGCGCAATGATTATTCCAAATTTTTTTCCTATCGTCCAAGCCATAACATCACTCCTTTGAATCATTCCATGAAGTTGAAAAAGCCTAAAATCAAGCAAGCCTGTGTTTTTAGTCAGCAACCGACTCCAAAACCACATTCAGAATTGCAGTTACATCCAAAATAATAACAAGATCGTTACCCCGCTTTATAACGCCTTCAATCAGTCCCTCACCCATTGACTCAAGGTTTGCAGGAGGCGGCAGGATCTCGTCATCCTCAACATCAATAACATCATCCATTCTGTCTATTAAAAAACCAACAATATCTTCCCCAAGCTTTGCTTTTTCATGCAAACCTTCAAGCTGATAGGAAACAATCTCCTCATCGGTCTTTAAAATCAGCAACCTGCTCCCTTCAACAGACTCAACAGCTGGTCGATTCAGGCATACATTCAAGTCAACTATGGTTACAACTCTTCCACGCAGATTCATCAATCCGCACAGGTGCTCAGGCGCATCAGGTATTGGTGTTAAAGAAATTTTGCTGTATACTTCCTTAATAAGCAAAATATCAACCCCCAGGATTGTATCCCCGAGAATAAAAGTTGCGATTTGGCTAGGCATATCTTCCTCCCAATAAACTTAAATTAATCGATGTGCCAGAATGAAAACTGCCTTCACGCTCAATCTCATCGTTGGAAAAAAAACATAATCCTCAGCGTACAACTGAGTACGCCTGCGGTTATGTTGTTTTTTCCGCCTCGATCTTGAGCGCGAATTCAGCTTTCATTCAGGCACGGTTGTAAAATTGTCGGTCGATGTGCCAGAACTAAAACTGCCTTCACGCCCAATCTCATCGTTGGAAAAAAAACATAATCCTCAGCGTACAACTGAGTACGCCTG
>JAOZSB010000093.1 GCA_029939895.1 Desulfobacterales bacterium | reverse complement strand
CCCAAATCCAATTGAAATTATTCGATTTTTAACGGGACACTACTGATTTTTGATATACTAAATGATGCTGCTAAAAGCGGCACAAATATTTTTGCAGACTGGTATCACTATGAAGATGTTGAAGAAATGTTAGAAATGGGCGAAGACTTTCAAATTGAAGCTGATGCAGTAAAATTTAATTTCATTGAAACTGAGTAATAATCTACCCTCACAACCTGCCTTTTTAGCTGTTCAGACTAAAAAGGCAGATTGCGTTTAAGGATTAAAAAATGAATAAATTACCTTTTCATATCAGCCTGTTATCACTTTTCTTATTATTAAGCTCTACAAATATTTTTGCTGGCACCATGGTTAATTTTGCCTTTGAAGATAAGGAGTCATTTCCATACTACATGGGCAGGGGCCTGAAACCCCGTATGAATTTGCCTGGCGCATCTGTGGAAGTAGTTCAACTTGTGTGTGACAAATTAAATATAAAAATCAATTGGATACGCATGCCCTGGAAGCGCTGTTTAAATACCCTGGGGATCAACAAAATTGACGGAACCTTCAATGCCAGCTATAAACAGGAAAGGGAAAAACTTGGTGTATATCCATCCAAAGATGGCAATGTAGATAAATCAAGACGACTGGTTACCGTCCATTATGCATTCTATAAACTCTTAGGTTCTGATGTAAACTGGGACGGCAAAACCCTTAATAATTTTACCGGAACAGTTGGTGCAGTTAATGGATATAGTGTTGAAAAAGATTTGATAGCAAAGGGTATTCCTGTTGATCCAGCCCCGGACACTCTGGCGAATTTAAATAAATTGTTATTTAGAAGGGTTAACCTGATTGCTGGCGCAAAGTTGCAGATAGACTCTTTTATTAAAACAAAGCCAGATCAGTATCAGAATATTATTGAGATTGAAACTCCCCTGAAAATCAAGGCATCCTACTTGATTTTATCCCATCAATTTGTAAAAAATAACAGGGAAACAGCAAAGAAAATTTGGGATACAATCAAAGAAGTTCGTGAATCCGAGGAATATATTAAAATTTTTGATAAGTATTATAATAAAAGGTAACACACAGAATTATAAACACAAAAGTCCCCGGCAACAATGTTGCCGGGGACTTTTTTTATTTTGGAGTGTTGCATTTTCAAATTTTTTAAATAACAGCAAACAATAAAATCACTCGCTGACCATAAGAAACAAAGGCTCTATAAATTCAGGGTCCTGATTGTCGATTGTCTCAATTATTTCTTTGTGCAGCCTCTTTTTTATCTCTTTAAAAATGCCTCGTTTTTTATCAAAGGTTTTTGCAAATTCAACTGCACTGGCAAGCGTGGCTTCTCCCCCTTCTACAGCTTTCACAACCACGCCTTCAGCCTCCATTTCACCTCCGCCGGCGCGTTTTCCGGTCAGCATAAAGTCGTACAGCCTGTGTTCTGGTATGGTCTTGCGCATAAATGAGATCATGCCTGGAAGGAAAGGAATTCCAAGATCAACTTCTGGAAAGCAAAAATATCCTCTGTCAGCCCGCATAAACCTGAAATCACAGGCACAGGAAAGGATTGCCCCGTTGCCAAATGCATGACCGTTGATTGCTGCTATTGATGGCACTGGATAAAGGAGCAGTGTCTTGAAAACACTATTGACAGCATACATAAAGGCCTTAATATCTTCGGTGTTATTTTCTGCCATCCGCGCTCCAAGCCATTCTACATCCACTCCCTGTGACCAGCTTTTTTCGTCGGCAGAAGTTAAAACAGCAGCCTTTACATCCTTGTTTTCGAGCGCCTCATCAAGTTTATTTTTCAGCTCCGTCATAAAGTCAAGGTTGTGCCTGTTGGCACCATTATTCATAGTCACTATAGCAACGCTTCCGTCATAAGTTAAGTCAAGCATGCCCATTTATAATCCCTCCTGATAAGTTAAAATTTTTATCCAAGCCTGTTGCCTGGTTTATCCCTAAGGTCTGGTTATGAAATAAACAAAAAATATTCCAATAAACATAATAATAACTTTAATTATTATTTCATTTTTCATTTTTTTTCAAATTTTCATTAAATACAGATACTAAAAGGAGGCAGACGTAATACAAACAAAAATCATATAAAATGTGACGGTACAAATTTTATGACAAAAAAAAACCTTACGATTTCTCGTAAAGCCTTTTTGAAATTGCCTGCAATAAGCTGAAATTTTTTTGAAGATTTTTTTGCTTTATTTATACAGAGAACTAATTTGAAAAAAGTAAGTAAAAATTATTAGTTATTTGGTAGCGGGGGGCGGATTTGAACCGCCGACCTCCGGGTTATGAGCCCGACGAGCTACCAGACTGCTCTACCCCGCAACAAAAAAGAATATGTATACCCTCGTCTTTTGTTTGTCAAGGGATATATTTGCAGTATTGCAAATAACTGCTTAAAAGTAAAAAATACCCTGTGGAAACCTCAACGCCACAGGGGGACTTTCGTCCCGATGTGGCGTTTGGCTTAACTTCAAAGTACTAAAATTACATATGTAATTTATAGTTTAGATGTCGTAATACAAGAAAAACTCGTGGGGATGAGGACGGAGCTTAATTTCGTTAATTTCGCTCTCGGTCTTATATTCAATCCACTTGTCTATTACGTCAGGTGTAAAAACATCGCCCTTTAAGAGGAAGTCCCTGTCGTTATCAAGTGCTTCAAGGGCCTCTTCAAGGGAAGCAGGAGTTGATTCAACATCTGCCAGTTCTTCTGGTGAAAGTGAATAAATATCCTTATCAAGGGGATCACCAGGATCAATTTTATTTTCAATACCGTCAAGGACAGCCATGAGTATGGCTGAAAACGCCATGTAGCCGTTGCATGAGGGGTCTGGCGACCTGAACTCAATACGCTTTGCCTTTGGAGAGGTGGAGTACATGGGAATCCTCACCGACGCGCTTCTGTTACGGCTGGAGTATGCAAGGTTAACCGGAGCTTCAAAACCAGGCACAAGACGCTTGTAGGAGTTTGTAGTCGGGTTGGTAATGGCACATAAAGCCTTGCAGTGCTTGATTATACCACCGATGGCATAGAGAGCATCCTGGGATACGCCTGCGTATTTGTCGCCGGCAAACAATGGGTTGCCATCCTGCCAGATGCTGATATGTGTGTGCATTCCGCTGCCGTTATCCTCAAACATTGGCTTGGGCATAAATGTGACGGTACGTCCGTGTTTGTAGGCTACATTTTTAATAACATACTTAAACCATACAAGCTGGTCACTCATCTGCAGGAGAGGCTTAAAACGCATGTCTATCTCTGCCTGGCCGCCTGTTGCAACTTCGTGGTGCTGGCACTCGATATCAATGCCCAGGCTTTCGAGCATGAGCATCATCTCTGTCCTCATGTCGTGAAACTTGTCCATTGGCGGAACCGGGAAGTATCCTTCCTTGTGACGAGGCTTGTATCCAAGGTTTGGGCGCTCGTCCCTGCCGGAGTTCCATACACCTTCAACAGAATCTATCTCATAATAGGCCATATTTCTTTCGGACATGAAACGGATGTCATCAAAGATAAAAAACTCTGCTTCCGGGCCAATATAAGCAACATCACCAATTCCTGTACTCTGGAGATAGGCCTCTGCCTTCTGTGCAATATTTCTGGGGTCACGGGTGTACTTCTCCCGTGTGATTGGATCTACAATATTTCCAATGAGTACCAGGGTTGGTTCCTCAAAAAACGGGTCCATCTTTGCAGTTGCAGGATCCGGGATTACCAGCATATCGCTGGCATTGATGGGCTGCCATCCGCGGATACTTGATCCGTCAAATCCAAAACCATCTTCAAAGCTGGCTTCATCAAGTTCATGCATGGGCGCGGTGAAATGCTGCCATACACCAGGAAAGTCCATAAAACGGATATCCACTGCCTTTGCTCCATTTTTCTTTGCAAATTCAAATACTTCATTTGGTGTCATGATAATACTCCTTAGTATGTTATTGTGATTTATTTACTTTAAATTATTTCAATGCTGATTCTTTTTTTTTGCTTCTAAATTATAAAAATTCCCTCAGCAATTTCTTAAAACTATTTTTTATTTTCAATTTCCGGCTGTCTTAAACAATTCTATATGATTTCCTGTCCTGAACTCTGATCCTGATTTGATCAAATGGTCATCTCCTCCCTTTTGTTAAATCATTAGGCACAGTCACTATTTTTTTCAATCTCTTTTTCATTATTATTGTCATTATCCTCAATTTTCATCTCAGCCCCCGGGAGAATCATATGAATATTTTTTATGAGCATATCTTTTTTTGAAGCAGAAGAAAGCTTCTGGCCCTCAAAGTCCCTGACATAAAAAACATCCACGGCTTGATCAACACCGGTTGTCACCTTTGCTATCCACACGTCAAATCCGCTCTTGAATATCGAATCTGTAACTCCGTACAACAGGCCTGGAAAATCATTGGCATATATCTCAATTATTGTAAAATAGCTTGAGCTAACATTATCTACATTTATCCTGGGCGGGCCTCCCATGATGACATTGCCTGATGAGCTTCGAGAACTGAAGCTTTTCATTTTTTCATCAAGCGCACGGGACAGGTCAAGTTCACCGCCAAGGCTTGCAAGGAGGCTTTGCCGGGTCTTGGCCCAGATTTCATCCTCAAAAATTGTGTCAACCGGAGCAGTCACCTCAAAAATATCAAGTGCTGCATCATTTTTCCATGTAAAGACCTGGGCAGTAAGTACTTCAAGGTTGTTAAGGGCAAATACTCCTGCTATCTGAGAAAAAAGCCCTGGCCTGTCCTTTGCGCAGACTGTAATTATTCTTGTATTTCGCTCCTCTACCTTTTTCACTTCCCACACAAACTCAGAGCTGCCCAGTGTGCTGTACAGGCCAATATGATCCAGGATGTCCTCCACTGGCACGATCTGGAGATAACGGGGCGGCATAGAGTCAATAAGATTATCAAGTAAATCGCCAAGACCTGCTTCCTTTGCCTGCTCAATCATTTCAGCCTTTTTGAGCTTCTCCTGTTCTGCTGCTTCATCTGACCCGAGCCCGCCCTTATCTATGGTGGTAAGCATTTTTAAAAAAAGCTCTCTCACCAGTACCGATGTCCACTCGCTCCACGCTATAGGCCCGGTTGCAGCAAGGTCTGCCACGGTTAAAAGATAGAGCATCTTTAATCTGTCCGGGCTGCTTATTTTTCTTGCGCAGACAATGGCTGTTTCCTCTTCATTTATATCCCTTTTCTTGGCTGTATCAAGAAGAAGGTTATGTTCACGCACAAGAAAAACAATGGTTTCTATATCTTTTTTGGAATATCCCATCCGCTTAAGCACACCAGAGGCAATATCAGCTCCCATTTCAGCATGACCTTCATCAGAATCATTGGATCGGGTATTCCCGGACTTTTTTTCCATACTGTTAAAACTGCGCTGACCCTTTCCAATGTCATGAAAAAAGGCTCCCAGCAAAAGGAGTTTCCTGCTTTTAATCTCCTTTAATATATCAGAACAAAGGTTGTTAGAAGTCGGGTCGTCCTTTGTTCCAATCAAATTTAAATTCCTGACCGTCAAAATAGAGTGCCTATCCACGGTATAGTGATGATATGAGTCATACTCAATTCTGTTTACAGTATCAATAAACTCAGGGATATAGCTGGTGAGAAGCCCGGTCATGTGCATCTCGCTCAACACATTCACCCCCTTGCCAGTGGTGGTCAGCACCCTTTCAAATATCTTTCTGGGCTTTGCTGCTTTCCTTACATCATCGTCAACAAGGCTCGAAAAATCCCGGACAAGCCTTTTTGCCTCGGCGTTCAAGGGCAGTTTCATGCGCGCGCTCTTATCAAAAATACCAAAGAGAAGCTCAGGATCATCCATCAGGAGTTCGGAGGATGAAAAATTCAGCATCTTATTCTGAATTATAAAGGAATTGCCAATTTTTTTGGTCGGACTTAACAAAGACCTTAGCTTATCCTGAGGTATTTCCATCTTAAACATTTTATAGAGCTGTTTTATAAATTCACTATGCTCATGCAGGGTTCCCAGAAAACTCTCCACAGATGGATGACCATTTTGTTCCACAAACCCCATCTGCCCGGCAATCACGGTCTGATATTCAAGGTGAAGCTGATCGTTTCGCCTTCTGGTAAGGCTGTGGAGCCGATTCCTTACATTAAATATAAACTGGGTGGCTTGCATCAGCGACTCAAACTCCGAGTGGGAAAGCTGCCCAAAATACTCCAGATCCCTGGGGTGCTTGAGATCAAACATTACCCTTGAAATCCATAAAATCGTATGATAATCACGCAAACCACCCTGCCCGTCTTTTAAATTCGGCTCAAGGAGAAAAGAAGCATCACCAAAACGACGGTGGCGACCAAGGTTTGCATCAATGAGGCGTTTGACTATTTTTTTTGATTTCTTCTTCACAACCTTTTCCCGAATACCTTCCTTTAATCGGGAATACAGGTCAGATGCGCCGCATAAAAACCGAACATCAAGAAGTGATGTCAATACTTCAAAATCCTCAGAAGCAAGGCTGACGCATTCTTTTATTGTCCGGGTTGCATAACCAATCTCAAGGCCGATGTCCCACAGGGGGTATACAACCTCCCTGACAAGCTCTTCCGCCTGCGCAGGGATGATCTCATGAAACAGGAACAGAAGGTCTACATCGGAATGTACGCACTGCTCCTGCCGCCCGTAGCCTCCCTGGGCTATTATTGCGTATGGATTCCTGTTAATCCCCATTTCAGGACCGACCAGACTCTTCTCAAAACTTTCACGAAAATACTCGTCAAGCAGGTCAGAGTTACGCTCCATAAATTCAGGTTCATCTCCGTTCATAAAAGAATCTGCCAGTTCAGTCCTTTTTTCCTGAAGAACACTTGAAGGGATTATTTTTTTCGCTTCTTTCAATTTTCCACCTTATCTTCCATTATCCAGATCATTCATATTATTAAATAGAGCAAAACATATGCCACAATATCTGAAATACAATTTATCAACGTTTACACACAGTTAAATCCACCGCACCATTAACCGGACATTCAATTACCACAAAAATGTGATTTATTGCAAAGCGTGGTTACATTTTTGTAATATTTTGTATATTATTTTTTAGCTCCTCCAATGGCACGTTTTTTAAAATTATTACTTTTTTATATGACTATCCGACAAACCCGATTCAGTCAACACCCTGTTTTAATTTGATCACATATTATTGAACTCCTTCACCATACCCTAACTCGAATAATGCCAGTTATTTAAGAGGCTTTTGCATGATTTTTCTGCATTTTTGAAACGCCGGAATCGGTTCACTTTTTTTTTGAGGCTTTTTTTGCAAAATAAACCAGGCAGCTTAACGGCTGCAAGTCCATTCAAAAATTAATTGTTGCCAACTCAACTATCCCGGTTAATACTCTTAATAAACAAAGATTTTTAACTAAGCTTAAATTTTTGTTTATTCCGAAGGTCTGGTTATGAAATAAGTAAAAAGCTGTAAGTTCACTTGACGACAATGAACAATAGGTGTATGGATAATTATGAAATATATTTTAATAGCCCTTGCAGTATATTTTTGTTACAGGTTTTTAGTACCTCGAAAACAAGGCAGGAAACCATATAAGGAAAGTATTTTTCAAAAACCTGCTAATGTAATAGACGACATAATGGTTAAAGATCCATATTGCGGGGTTCATTTTCCCCTGAACTCCGGCGTGAAAGCCTATGACGGGCAAAATGAGTTGTATTTTTGCTCCGAGGACTGTAAAAATAAGTATTTTGCAAATAAAACAAAAAAATAAGCCCAGCGCAAGAAATCTGGCTGTATAGAACCTGCTGCTACAAGGATATGAAGAAATGAAGATCAACACGGAAATGATTATCAAGACAGTAAAACACCCCAACTTCTGGACTCTTTTCAGGATTCTCGCTGTTCCGGGTATTGTAATACTGATGTACTCCACAAGCAAATTTGCCACAGTCACAACAGCCATAATTTTCAGCGTTGCGGCAATCACGGATTTTGTTGACGGGTATCTTGCACGAAGCCAGAACCTGGTCACCAACCTTGGAAAAATCCTTGACCCGCTTGCAGATAAACTCCTTGTTGCATCATCGCTTATCATGCTTACAATGCACGGCTGGGTTCCGGCATGGATGGTATGCATAATCATAGGCCGAGAACTTGCGGTGACGGGCCTTAGAAACCTGATCTCAGAAGACGGTGGTGATGTTTCTGCATCATGGCTTGGCAAACTTAAAACCGGCTTTCAGATTGCAGCAATTATCCCCCTGATGGTACACCATACTATCTTTGGCCTGGACTTTAATGCCGTAGGCCAGGTTTTGATCTGGTTTGCTCTGGCATCCACAATCTGGTCAGGAATGGACTATTTCATCAAAGCCAGAAAATTATTTTTCTCATAATTGCTTAAAAATATTAAAAAATTCAATTCAGATATTCCTGTGATGAAACTGGTTCCATGCCCGGGCCGTGTCCAAAGCAGGAGTATCGGGTCAAGCATTTAATGCGTCAATAAGCATGCCTTCAATTTCATTTCTCATTTATTTTTTAAAAAACAAAGCCTGGAATCAGCAATTGAATAAAGACTGTTTGATTTAATTGCTGTTTTTGTGCTAATTAAAGTTCAAATCAATGTTTTCAAATAAATCATAATCATTGCCCCGGCTCTTTTTAGTTTACACTTGGATTTAATTCAGAGTTGAAACTCTTTATGAATTTTTAAAAAAATACGGAGACACTGCATGTTTGGTAACTTTCTTATTTTTATGATTATAATCTTTATTTTGATTCTTTTTTATAAGCTGTCAGACCTTAACAACGTTCTAAGCAAGCGCATTTCAAGCATGGAATGGGTTATCAATGATCTAAAGGCCCAGATCATAGACTTAAAAGCAAAACTTACACCTGAAAAACCAGACAAACATCCACCAGCAGCATGGGAAAAGACTGCCGTAGAAAAACCTGCTCCTGCAAAACCCATCAAAAAAACACCCCCGCCCATTCCACCACAGATGGTTGAAAAGCCAATTAAAGAAACTAAAGAACCAGTCAAAGAAACCGTCGAAGAACCAATTGAAAAATCCCTTGAAGAAGTAATTGATGAACCCTTTAAAGAAGTTGTTGAAGAACCCTTTGAAGAAGTAATTGACGAACCCTTTAAAGAAGTTGTTGAAGAACCCCTTGAAGATGTTATTGAAGCCTACCCATCAAGGGAAGCGATGGATTATAAACCCAAGGCTCCGCCTTCCCCTGCCCCACCTGCTTCTCCTGAGGGTCATGCAGACAGGGAGGCTCCTCTGGAAACGCCCATGCCTGATGATGCTGCTAAACCGGAATCAGGTTCAATGTTGAATTACTTCAAAGATGATTTTGACTGGGAAATCTTCACTGGCACAAAACTGTTTGCATGGCTGGGAGTGCTTGCCATGCTGGTTGGAGCTGGATTTTTTGTGAAGTACAGCATTGACAACAACCTTATCCCGGCAAGCCTGCGCCTGGCTATTGGAGCAGTTCTGGGGATAATCTGCATTATCGGTTCAACCCGCATCAACAACGAACGCTATGCAATTGGCCGTCAAACCCTGGCTTCGGCAGGCATCTGCGTTTTATATACCGTGGTTTTTGCAGCAACACTTTACTACCAGTTTATCCCCCGGTTTCCCGGGTTTATGCTTCTGTCTGTTGTATCGGCTGCATCATTTGTCCTGGCTTTGTATCACAGGGCCATATCAATCTCCATTTTAGGTGCAATCGGTGCATACCTCACCCCTGTTCTTGTCAGTTCAGGACAAGGCAATTTTGTACTGCTTTTTGTTTATCTTTCCATTGTTAACATTGGGCTTCTAAAAGTAGTAATTGATTTGGAGTCTATGGTTCTGCTCCTTATTGCTGCAATCGGCACGATGATTACTTTGAGCCTTGGAGCATTTTTTGGCAGTTCAATTGTTCCTGCAACAGTCATAGCATGGGTTTTTATCGGCAACCTTATCCTGTTCTCCCTGCTTATCGGGTTTGTAAACAAGGACCCGGCAGCATCAAAATCTTTTTCCTGGGCTGGAAATATCCTGTACCTGTCAACACTGCTGCTTGCTCTTTTTCTTATAAACAGGAGCGGCCCGTCTCCACTGCTTATTGTAACAATTGCCATGGCCTGTGCAGTTGTGCTGGCACTCAGGAACCAGGGATGGCACTCCAGGGTGATCCCCTATGCAGTGTGCTGCTTCATGATTGCCATGTATTGGGCATTCAAGCGGTTTAGTGCAGATGATACTGCCACGAGCATGATCCTGTTTCTCATATTTGGTGTTGTTGGCGGACTTGGCCCTGTTGTACTGATTAAAAAATATGGCGTAAATCGCCAGGCCCTGAACTGGCTGAAAACCTTTCCTGTTGCTGTTGCACTCCTGAGCATTATTGTATTATTCAAAAGCCCGGTTGTCTCTTTCTGGTTCTGGCCCATGCTGCTGGGACTCCAGATAATCGGCATAGGCATATCCCTCCTGTTTGGTGCAATATTCCAGGTGGGCATGTTAACGGTTCTGCTGGTGGCAGGCGGTATAGCATGGATATTGAAAATGCCCCTTGATTTTATTGATGCAAGATTTTTCATGTTCATTCTCCTTGCAGGTGCGGGATTGTGTGTAACCACATTTTATGTAATTAAAAAACTTCCTGAATGGCTTAAAAGCTTAAACATGTCATCAGAAAACACAGATCCCTTTAAAACCCATCCAGGGGTGACAGAATGGATGGTGGCATCTCCGGTAATGGGAGCATTCATGCTTCTTGCGGTTGTGTTTATGGTTCAAAAACCCCTTAACCCAATGCCTGGAATGGCAACCCTGTTCTGCATACTTTCACTTGCACTATATCTTTGTAAGCGGCTTAATTTCCAGCCTCTTGGTGCTGTTGCCCTGATGTCTGCCGTATTTGCACAACTGGCGTGGGAAATGAATCCATCAAACAGCAGTGAGCTTTTTTTCATGACTATTGCCTGGTCTGGGGTCTTTTTTGCCGGGTCTTTAATTACTCCCTTTGCTGTATTTCGATCCTTTTCCAGGTGGAACCAGGTATGGATGACCTGGGCCATATTTGAGGTTTTCCAGGGATTTTTCATTTTTTGGGGTGCGGACCACCTGTACAGCAAGCCCGTATCAAGCTGGCTCCCCCTGGGACTTGCATTTTTAAAACTGCCTGTTGTTGCGATCATGCTTAAAAAATTACATGGCATGGAGGAAAGAAACAGTATCCTTGCATTTCATGGCGGAGCATTGTTGTTTTATATTTCATCACTTCCAGTGCTGCTTTTTGATCAGGGCTGGTTGGGAATCACGCTTGTATTTGAATCAGCAGCACTCCTGTGGCTCAATAGAAGGATTGAGCATCCCGGACTCAGGTGGGTCTCATTTTTTATGGCCCCTGTTGGATTGCTCCTTGTGCTTTCAACTGTTACAACACTTAAGGGGCCAGACAGCCTGCCGATTTTAAATCAGGCTGTTTTCTCCCTTGTTGCCTGTATTGCAGCACTTGCTGCTGGAGTCTGGTTTGCTGGTTTTCCCGACAGGATGCTGAAAAATATTGACCTGCGCACCTATTTCCTGTGGCTGGCTGTTGGCACTGGTTTTTTTCTTGCAAACCTGATTATATCTGATCTGTTTAGTACACCGACTGACCTTTTCAAAATAAATCCTGGCGAGAATTTGCTCCAGCTTATTTCATACAGTCTGGTATGGGTCATGTTTGGCGCAGCTTTATGGTGCATCCGCATGATCCCCATAGTCATGCGGGCGACGGGTCTGGTGCTGCTTTGGATTGGATTTTTATGGTTAATATCCATTCCCTTCAACCGTCCAGAAGCAATCGCGGCCATGTCTCCGCTGCTCAACCTTGGGCTGCTTGCCTACCTGCCTGTAATGGCACTCCTGTACTTTCTTGTTATAAAAGGGCCGCAGGGTGACATTCCCGTTAATATGAAAAACATTTTTCTGGCAATGCTGCTTGTTGCCGGGTTTATTTTTTTTAAAATTGAAAAAAGCACAATTTTTCAGCCAGGCATGCCCTTTATGATATTGTTCGGTCATACTGCATCCATGAGCTTATCTTCTTCTGCCGGGTGGATTGCCTATGGCCTGGGAATGCTGTTATGGCCCAAAACCCTGGATAAACCCTTTCGAACAGCCGGCATTATCCTGATCTTAATCGGGCTGGTAAAAAGCATGATGTTCCCCTTTCGCTTTCCAGTTGAATTTGGTGCCATGACTCCCCTGTTGAATAGTGCTTCCCTGCTCTATCTTTTTTGTTTGTCATGCCTTGCCGGTTTAACACTCAAAAAACAGAGCGAACAACTAATTGAAATGAACCTTCCTGGCAGGCCATTCTGGGGTGTTTTGCTGGCAGTCATGGCATTTTTTGTTTTAAATATTGAAATCGCATCTGTTTTCGGCATGAGCAACAGGCCATTTACCCTTATGGCACACGGCAATCTGGCACATCAACTCGGCTACAGCATTGGATGGCTGGTGTTTTCTGCCGGCCTGCTGCTGGTGGGAATTAAATGGGATACTGTCAAGGTTCGGTGGGCAGCACTTTTATTACTGCTTTTCACTTCCTTTAAAATCTTTTTCAAGGATCTCTGGGCACTGGGACAATTATACAGAGTAGCTTCCTTTCTTGGCCTGGCGGTTGTACTGATTATTGTATCATTTCTTTATCAACGCTTTTTATCGGGTGACAACAAACATGAAGAATAGAACAATCAAGGCAATACTTATTTTTTTACTTATTATCGCACCAGTTATTGATGCTGCTGGATCATCCGCAGATGCTCCCTGGCGATCCAGTGCTTTTATTGAAGTAATTGAACCAGGCCCTGTTGAAGCAATGCTGCCCCCTGGCCTGCATTTCAGATCAGGCGACAACGCCACTGGTCAACAAAACTCAGCAAGCGATAATCTTGACCTGAACCTCAAAGGGCCAGATGGAAATTCCAGGCCCTTTATGATGTTCTGGCGCGAAAAATCTAAATTTTTGCAATCCCGCATGCAGATAACGGGCCTTACATTTTCAGAAAAACAGGGCGAAAAGGTTTTGCTGATTGAGGGAACCCCTGTGAAGACCTTCCATACCAACCGCATTAGAATAAATATTGCTTCAAAGGACTTTATAAGCAGCGTGGATATTGAAGGCAAAAATGCAAATGGGTGGCAGACCCTGATAGAAAAGGCTGCTGTATACCAGTCTGGCTCACTTCAATACTCTGATATAAATATCAGGCAGGGCCTGTATACAAATTTTCGAATGTACTTCCGGGGATACGATAAAAAATTCAATAAACGACTGGTTCCAGTCAAATCTATTACTGCCTTTGGCAAGCTTCCTGGAAAGGATTATGTGGAAACAACAATCCCGGTTAGTTTCAGGAGGATTGTTGATGTTTCAGATACTTCAGATGTTTCAAGTACTTCCAAAGACTCGGCCCCTGAAAAATCTATTGAAGATTTTGAAGTAAAGGCTGTTTTACCAGGAACCGGGATTTGGATAAAATCCCTTTCATTTACTACACAGGCACAATTTCAGGGTGATTATAAAATCAGCCGGGAGGTTGTTGAATCAGGGATTCGAGTAAAAAAGCAGGTGCTTTCCGGAAATAAGATTTCCCAGGGAGAAAACCAGCAGACCTGCACAATAGA
>JAOZSB010000092.1 GCA_029939895.1 Desulfobacterales bacterium | reverse complement strand
GGTGTATTATAATAAATTATCAGCAACAATGCGCCGCTGTTGGCTTGCCAATGACGGCGCAGTTGTTTATTGGTACTTGCTGTTGCAGGTTGGGAAGGATTCCGGTGAATGTATCCCTTTGATGTTTACAACCTGCTTTATTATATGGTAGCATTATTTTGATTTTCTGGTAAAAAAAAATTAACGTATTTTATTCATTGTTTAAAAGCAGTTGTCTATCAAAAACAATAGCTTAAAATGCGGTGCTTTAGGAATGGATATTGATAGTGAGTGATTATTTGAATAGTTCTGCCGAGGTTCCAGCCCATGCTTTATGCCTGTAATGGTTGTGAAAAATATGACTCTGATTTTGAGGGTGCATCAGCTTCCAGGATTCTAACTGGAATGTTTGAGCGTCGGCTGGTGTTTGTAGTCGGCAAGGGTGGTGCTGGTAAAACCACTTTAAGTGCAGCCATTGGGCTTGCTGCTGCCAGGATGGGGAAAAAAGTCCTTATTGCAGAGGTTGGAGACTCGAATTCCATAGGCCAGCTTTTTGGGAAGGAAACCCTGCCTCCTGCCCCTGAACCCCTGGGTTCCGGCCTTTGGGGTGTGCGCCTCAACGCAAGGGATGAGCTTGATGAGTACATTCATTATCATGTGAATGTTTCCTATGTTGCTAAAAAGATAACCAGGAGCAGTCTTTTTGATAATCTGCTTGATGCGACTCCGGGACTCAAGGAAGTTATGATACTGGGCCAGATCTGGCGGCTTGTGCGGGGGTTTAATGAAAAGGGTGAAAACGGATTTGATTTCATAGTAATAGATGCACCAGCCACAGGGCATGGCTTGAGTTTGCTGAAGGTTCCCCAGACACTTGTAGATATGATAACCGTGGGACCTATTGCAAAACAGATTAACTATGTAAAGGAACTGCTGAGCGACGAAAAAAAGACCTGGCTTACCTTGACCACGCTGGCCGAGGAACTGCCGGTAAACGAGGCTGTTGACTTCATGGAGGCAGTACAGGCTGATCTGGGAATGCATGTTGTTGCAACCTTTGTTAACTCTGTTTATCAGGAAACCTTTTCCCGGGAAGATCAGGCAAAAATTGAAGAGATGGCGCAAAGCCTTGATCATGAAAAAAATGAAGAGCTTTCAGCTTTGCTGAAAACTGCTCAAAAACAAATTCAGAGAAGACAATTGCAGGAGTCCCATATCAGTACGCTCAGGGAGAATACCTGCGGAGTAATAATGGAGTTGCCCTTTTACTATACAAATGCAATATCCATGAACGAGATAGAAGACATTGCAGAGCTGATTAAGGGGCAGTGTCAACCATAGTGATCTGTGATGATTATCGGAGATCATTTATAAAAAAGAAAATAAGTAAAAGATTTGAAGGGGAATCGTGCTTGAGTTTATAAACAGTGAAAACAGCCCAAAGGTTATTGCATGTTGCGGGAGTGGCGGAGTTGGTAAAACAACCATATCTGCAACTCTGGGGCTGCTTGCGGCAGCAGGCGGGCGCAAAACCATTGTGCTGACCATTGATCCTGCAAAGAGACTTGCAGATTCACTGGGTATATCCTCCTTTGGTCATGATGCCCGAAGAATTCCAGATGAGAAATTCGAGGCGCTTGGCCTGGAGCCAAAGGGCGAGCTTTACGCTATGATGCTCGACACAAAAAGAACCTTTGACCAGATAATTGAAAAATTTGCATCAAGTGAAATCAAGGAAAAGATATTTGCCAATACCTATTACCAGCATATTTCCAGTACTCTTGCAGGCTCACATGAATACATGGCAATGGAAAAGCTTTATGAGATTTATAACAGCGGCGAATATGAACAGATAATTCTGGACACCCCTCCAAGCAGGCGCGCGCTCGACTTTTTGGAAGCACCGGAAAGACTGACAAAGCTTCTCAAAGATAACATGCTTTTCAAGATATTCAACCCGTATCTGCATGCAGGAAAATGGGGCTTCAGGTTAATCAACGCCCTTGCATCACCTGTTCTCAAGTCCTTGAGCAATATGATGGGAGCAAAGGTGCTTGAAGACATTGCAGACTTTTTTTTACTTTGGGATGATGCACTTTTTGATGGTTTTAAGGAAAGGGCACAGGCATCAAAGGAGCTGCTGGCCAGCGAGGAATCACTTTTTCTGGCGGTTACCAGCCCAAATAAAAGGCCCATGGAAGATGCCCTGTTCCTTTACAGCAAGCTGGTTGAGTTCAACATTCCCTTTGGGGGATTTATTGTGAACCGGACTCACCCTGAATTAACGATGAAATTTGATGCAAAAAAAGTTCTGGAAGAAAACTCAGACCTTGATTCAGGCCTTATGGAAAAGCTTGTGGCCAATTATTACAATTTCCGAAAAATGGGAAGAAGTGACAAAAAAGGATTGGAGTTTTTAGCTTCCCAGGCAAATGGCAAAGCAGATGTTGTTACTATTGAACGCTTTGACAAAGATGTTTTTGATTTTGAAGGACTATATGACGTAAGCAGGCAACTTTATTCAGCACAGGAACGAAAATAGTTGTTTTTTTGCCGATTTCAGCATTGGACTATGATTTTAGTCTGATTTGAACTCGACAAAAAATTCTTGTTTTCGTTCAGGCACTTTTTAAATGCAGCAAGGGGACGAAATGACTGATTCTGTAGAAAAAGCAGGTGAAAAACTAAGGCTGGCACTCCAATATATTGGGAAGTTTAAGATTCCAATGACCCCACAAAACTATTCGATCTGGTATGAGTTTGCGGGGGGTGCAAACAAAGAGCTGAATAAAGCCATAGACGAAATTTTGAAATCCACCAAGGACTTTCCAGAGGAAGTCAATGTGAACCTTTATAATCGGTTCATAGCCGATAGCAGCAAGGTTCAGGGTGAAAAGGCCCTCAAGGGCATCAGGAAAGTATTGGCATCAATGTCCACGCAACTCACCGATACAGGCGGTGCCATGTCAAGTAGCGGAGATGTGGTTGGATTTTATGCAAAACAGCTCAAGGAAGATCTTGATACGCAGGGTGTCAGGCTGATTGTAGAAGGGATTGTTAATGAGACCGAAAAGATTATTAGCTCGGCAGACAACCTGAAATCAGAACTTGATGAATCAACAAAAGAAGTAGAACTTCTGAGAAAGGAACTCGATAAAGTCAAGGAAGAGGCTGCAACCGACCCCCTTACCGGCCTGCCCAACCGCGGAGCTTTGGAACAGCACATGGCTGCTGAAATTAAGAAATCTGCGAACCAGGGGACTGATCTGTCCATGCTGATTGTGGATATTGATTTTTTTAAGAAAGTAAATGATAACTACGGGCATCTTGTTGGCGATGATATTTTAAGGCAGACCGCCACCCATATGAATACAGTGCTGAAAGGTGTTGGAATAGCTGCACGGTATGGTGGCGAGGAATTCGTGGCATTACTTCCCAATGCATCCATAGGTAAAGCCAGGGAGGTTGGTGAAAAATTAAGAAAGTTTTTTGAGGTCTTCCGCTGGAAAAGATACGACAATGGCAAGAAAATTTCTCCCATAACAATATCCATAGGAGCCTCAACCTACAGGATCGGCGAGGACAAGGAAGAATTTATTAAAAGAGCCGATGACTGCCTCTATAAATCAAAGGAAGGTGGACGGAACAGGCTGACAATAGAAGACGACTAAAAAATGTCGCTGTCGCCACGCTCCATATTTGTCGGCAGGTAGATATGGAGTAGCTTCGTGCTGCTGATTCCTGTGAACTCCTTTGATTATTGCAACAGCAGCGAGGACTTTAGAAAGACCACGCTGTAGAAGAAGGTCAGCACCTGATTTTAGAAAAAACAGTAACCAGTAATTATATCCAAAAAAGAAATGTATAATCCCTGGCAACTCATCCCTTGCTCAATCCTGACGTATAGCCCTTTATTTTCTTAAAAAGTTTCTGTAATAATATGGTACAATCCGTTGTTATGCAAATTGCAAAAACATTGCATAATAGCAGGTTTGAATGAATTTTTTCTCAGTTTAAATGCCATTAGTATTTAAAAAGCCAGTATTAACTTAATGATTTTAAAATAAGGTGTTGATATTTTAATTATTTTAGAATATAGTCGGTGAACATATAAAAAATCTATAAATTTTTTTGCTAACTTCTTTTTGAATGTTACAGCAGACTGGAGCGTTGATTATGGGGAACCCTTGTGAGCCTGGAAGCGGAGATTCTAAAGCAAAAACAGTAAAACAAAGCATGGTCACCATATCTCAGGTGATGATGCCCCATCATGCAAATCCAGCCGGGAGCATCCACGGCGGTGTGATTATGCAGATGGTAGACAATGCAGCAGGTGTGGTGGCTGCCCGTCACACACGGAGCAATGTGGTGACTGTATCGGTGGATCAGATTGACTTTTTTAATCCATCATTTATAGGAACTCTTGTGGTAATAAAAGCATCAATAAATTTGGTGGGCAACACGTCCATGGAAATAGGGGCGCGGGTGGAGGCAGAAAACCTCATGACTGGCAAAGTCATTCATGTGGTATCAGCATACCTGACCTTTGTAGCTCTCTCCACTGACTATAAGTCCATGAAAGTATGCCCCCTTATTTTGGAAACCAGTGAAGAAAAACGGAGAAACATGGAAGCTCAAGAGCGGCGCAGTGCCCGTCTTGCAGCATTCCAGAAGAAGAACAGAAAGGTTGAAAAGGCTGAGAGGCCGCATTCACCAGTTAACTACTGGAACAAAGATAAGACTTAGTATTTAGTGCCCCTGAAAAATTTAAAAGTAACATCAAGGGCAATGTTTAGTTTATTTCAAAGGCCAGATTATGGAATAAGCAAAAAATTGCCAATATAATAAAAGTAGCCATTTGGAAAAAAAATTCATTTTTTTTAAACAAAGATGCAGTCGTGATCTTTGATCGTTGCTTTTTATTAGAAGGGGTTATTATGAAAACTAAACTATCGCATTTATTTATCATTGTTCTGGCGGTTTTTCTTTTTTCGTGTATTGCATTACTTCCTGTGGCAACCGCTGATCAAATAACTGTTGTCGGTCAAAAATGGCTTCCATTTATCGGGGAACCAGGTACCCAGGCGACCGGTTTTATGACAGAAGTTGTAAGGTCAATCTTTGAAAAAGAAGGCCATAAAGTTGAATTTATTCAAGTGCCGCAAAAAAGGGCCAACAAGTATTTAAGAAAGGGTAAATACGATATACTGCTGGGAATTGACAAAAATGATGCCCCTGATTTTATATACCCGGAGGAGGAGCTGGGTACAATTGAAGATGCATTTTTCATCAAAAGAAACGGGACCTGGCGTTTTAATGGAATTGAATCCTTAAAAAATGTATCAGTGGGAATACTTCACGACAGTTCATTTGGCGGGCATCGCAGCGAGTTCCTGAATAAACATTTAGAATCCGGTGAAATTAAGACGCTGAGTGCTTCCGGTCATTTCAGGCGAATGATGAAAATGCTCCTGAAGCAAAGGCTGGATGTGATTATTGAAACTCCGCAGGTTGTTCGATGGGGACTCAAGGTTTTTGATATTGATGAGTCAGAAATTGAATACAGGGGGAGTGTCGGTACAGAGCGGCCCATTCATGTTGCATTTTCACCTGCAAAACCAAAATCAGAGGCCCATGCCGAAACATTTTCAAAGGGCATTGTTCAAATGCGTGAAAATGGTGAACTTAAAGCAATTCTTGACAAATATAATCAAAAGGATTGGAAGCCGACCAAGGGCAAGGTGATGGATATAAGTTATGTTGAACCTTTTGCACCAATCTCCCTTGACCCGCCAGTCCCCACCGATATTGTATCCTTTATAATGATAGACCAGATTTATGACGGCCTGGTAAGATATAAAGACGAATCAACAAGCATTGAGCCGGCCCTTGCTGTTGCCTGGGAAGCCAGAGATAACGACCTGACCTGGATATTTAGCCTCCGAAGGGGGGTCAAGTTTCACGATGGAACAATTTTCAATGCAAAGGCAGTGCTTGACAGCTTTAACCGACAGATCGACCCTGCTCATCCTTTTTACAGGAGTGGTTTTTCATATGCAGGTTTTACCTTTAAAAACATTAAAAAGGTCGAGGCAATTGGTGATTATTCTATAAAAATTTCCCTTGAAAAGCCATATGCTCCGTTTTTATACAACATGGCCATGCCCGCTGCCCGGATCATAAGCCCGGCTGCGCTTAAGAAGTATAAGGGCAAACTCGACAAAAACCCCGTAGGCACCGGCCCTTTTATATTTCAGTCATGGGATGAAAATAATCAGCTTCTCTTGGCGCGTAACAAACACTATTATATGGGCGCACCCTTTATCAGGAACCTGAAATTTTCCCAGGAAAAAGATTCAGAAAAAATAATTGAAGGTATGAAAACAGGCAAGTACAATGTTTGCGGAATGGTTGACAGTGAACAAAAGGAGACCGTTGATTCAACATCTGGACTTGGTATTTTCATGGCACCAGTCATGCGGATAAACTATATGATGATGAATACCGAAAAAAAACCCTTTGATAATCCTCTTGTCAGGCGGGCAATAAATTTTGCAATCAACAAGCCAGTGCTTGTTAATGAAGTATTTAAAGGTTTTTCCATGCCTGCAAAAACACCGCTGCCTCCTTCCATGTGGGGCTATAACAAGTGGTTAAAGGATTTTGAATACTCCCCCAAACTTGCAAAGATTCTGCTTGCCAGGGCAAACCTTGAGAAGGGTTTTGAAATGGAGCTGCTGCTGATCCAGGGTGATGAAAATGAGCATATAGCAAGAATTATCAAAAAAAATCTTGCCAGCATCAATGTTAAAGTGAAAATTAAAACAACACCAAGGAAAACATATTTTCCCGCAGTAAAAAATGGGCTTCACCATGCAGCTCTTGGCAACTGGATTGGAGATAATGGTGACCCGGATAATTTTTTGTATGTGCTTTTTGATTATGATAATGCAGTAAAAGGCAAGGCAACCAACCGTGCTTTTTATAAAAATGACGAGTTGCATGAAATTCTCATCAAGGCCCAGCGCATCTCATCCAGGGCCGCACGCACAGAGCTTTACGAGCAGGCACAGGCAATAATCCACGCAGATGCTCCGTGGGTGTGCCTGTATCATTCCCACCTCGTGGTTGGCCGCAGGGACGGAATCCGTAGTGTAATCCCGCATCCAACTGGGATCATAAGGTTTTACCGGGCATGGATAGATAATTGATGGGACTGGCTATATCAGGACAGGACTTCAGGCCAGGTGTGATTGATTTTATGCTTTGGTAATTCTGCTACCTTGATGTGCCAGGGTTCAAACCTGACCCCAAGCATGTTGTTCTGCGGGTAGCGTAGTTTTAAGTAACCAAGATCCCTGAGCCGTTGAAAAACGCTGGTTTCTGTAAATCGTGATGTAAAATTGGCAATTCCATAGCCCCTCTGGCCAATATCAAAATCGCCGATGCCATGAAAGGAATAGCCCGGAGGTGCCAGAGACCTTGATGCCTGTGAAATATTGCCCTTGCATCGATAGATCTTGTTGGCAAAAAGGTAGAACTGCTTGAGCACACCCCTCACGCCTGATGTAAGGATAGCATTTTTTCCTACTTTTTTTATTATCTCTGTGTAGTTTGAGGATGGTTCGCCATTGTACAGGTAGTGGCCTGTGCCGGGTATCTTTTTAACATCTCGTTTCTTTATCGTGGCGGTCAGGTTTTTTACAGGCTTGTCACCAAAAAACCCGTAAGCACTTGGGTCCTGATAAAACATTTGTTCCATCAGGTTTAGCTCTGGCTTTTTAAAGGAACCGACATAGGGGTAGTTGGCTGCAACTTTTATTGAACGGTCAAGGCTCATGATGTGAAAATTTGCGTACCCAACGGTTCTGTGGAGCCTTTTAAGTCGGCGCACCAGGGAAGTCATGATTATATACTCTGCATTATCAAAGTATATGTCATCCTTGTGGGGCATGTCAAAATTTTTCATTTTTACGAGGTAGTCTTTTACGCAGTCATCGGAAAGCTCATTTTTAATGCCATCCGGGGGAGATGCGAGTGCGCGGGCAGCAATGGAAACAGTTGGAGATACCGTTGGGGCTGAAACGGCGATTATAGCAGTTTTGATGAATTTCCTTCTGTCCATATCTAAATATTGTAATTCTTTTTTTGGTGCTGGCTATTCAAAAATGATAAAATTGACTCAATAGGCGCTTTAATATCAAACCAGGCATTATCATGTCAATCTAATATCTAATGGTACGTCCGATTTTAAAGAAAGCTGGCCTTGGTAACTTGCTCGCAAAGTGCCAGAAAAAGGAAAACCTCTCAACTTCCATTCTAACTTTCAGCAACTCAAATGGGAAAAGCAGTAAAATTTTAATGAGGTCAAGAAGCATGAAATACTGTGGAAGATCCTCATAGAGCTTTGTATAAGTACCAACCAGGGCCGCAAGTGACCTTGAAAGGTGGAGGTACTCGGTCTCTATAATAACTCCCAGGTGCTGTGTGTTTGACATCAGGTGCATAACTGCCTGGAGACGCTTGTGAAGCCCCTTGACTCCTTCGCCCATTAACTGCTGGGGGAAGTTTGAGGACAGGGGTTTTATATCCCTCTTTTTCAGGGTCTCGGCAAGGGTTGCTTCTATCTCGTGTCTTCTGGTTCTGTTATATTCCGGGTCTTCGCTGATGTTGATAAGTGCTTCGGCAAGCAGCTTTACATTGGCTCCTAATGCACCGCCCAGGTATTCGAGAACCGGCTTCCACTTTCCTCTCATATCAACGCAGTTGCCCCAGTCCACATAAAACAGTTTGCCCTTTTCATTCACCATCACATTGCCAGGATGCAGGTCACCATGAAACTCCTGATGTACAAACATGTGGTTGAGTACTGTATTGATAAAGGTTGAAGCAGTGGCCCGCAGGGTCGATTCCTTGTGCTTTTCAGGTAGCAGGGCGGCAAATTTGGAAATACTTACAGCATTATCAATATATTCCATCTCCATAATTCTATTGGACACAAAATAAATATCAGGAACGCCCCAGCTTGATTCACCCCTTGCTCTGTCTGCAAAGCGCGTCTGGATAGCGGCTTCTTCTTCAAAATCGAGTTCCTTCTGAAAACCCTCAACAAATGCGTCTGTCTGTTTCTGCATGGCCTCAAGGAAAGGGGCCAGTTTGGAATGGGGTGCCCAGTACTGAGTGCTTAAAATTGCGAGTCCCAGGGTTGTTTTGCCCATCAGGAATTCCCTGTCAAGACGGTTTCTGCGGACTTTTACAATAACCGGGATCAGGGTTTCAGTTCCATCAACGTCAACTGGTTTTTTGGCAAGGTATACAGAGCTGATAGAGCCGGATTTAATGGGCTTTTCAGTGTCAAATCCAAAATAAACATCATGGGGGCTTTTACCAATGGATTCTTCAAAGGCATCGAGCACCTCAGTTGCCGACATGGGTGCAACATCTTCCTGGAACACAACCAGTTCCTTGGAAATTTCATCGGGCAGGAAGTTGGTGTTCGAGGCTGCAACCTGTGCCATTTTAATAAAGAAAGGCCCGAATTCACGAACCATCTTGGCAACTATCTGCGCCTGTGTGGCAAAGTCCTTTGGGTCTGTTTGGAAAAACGGCTTGATATAGCGCAGGGCCTTTATCTGGCGACGTATTATTTTAAGGTCACTGCGAAGAACAGAAATGTTTGTTATAAGCTCTGTAAACTTGGTCTGGTTTATCCTCTTGGTCTCTTTGATGAGGTTGACAGCATCTACAATAAGTGGTTCGTAACTTTTCAGCAGAAGTCGAACTATATCAAGATTCAGCTCTAAAAGTCCCTTTAGTTCAGGCTCGCTGAACAGTTCATGAAAAAACGTCCAGAACTCGTTTATAACAACCTCGGGCACAGGTACCGGACTTCTCAGTATTGATTGTTCAACAACAAAGCGTATAAGCCCTTCTGTGGTTTTTTCATTGGGCAGCATGTTGCTTTGTCTGAGGTACTGGGTAAGTTTCTGGCCCGTAAGGGTGACGGGATGTTCATATAGAGTGTTGAAAATAGTATCAATGGTGTAGGATAATTCTTCCTGGGTCAGGTCTTCTTCCTGGGACAGCATCTTGGTAAGGGGCCAGAATGCCTGGGAGATCTTAACAGTACTGGTGGCAAATTCGCCAGTCTCCCTGACAATAGCTTCCGTTTTTTGTTTAACCGTCTTTAATTCTAATCCTGCTAGTAGGCGGCCCATTTTATTTGTCCCTGCCATTTTGCGTGTTAATAGATTGACTATTGGTGCGATTATTTCAATTTTTTGGGGGTCTACCCCTGATTGACGAATAGTACTTTATATAACACAGTGTGTCAAGCTCAATATTGTGGGTAAAATAAAAAAAATATCCCATATATTGTGGCGAAAGTGTGAAAATGATCAAGAAAACAATTTATTTGATTAGCAATGATAGTAATTTTTTAACACTGCGTCACAACCCGTTTTTACTTTTTTTCCTTTATCTATAAGAGATATGCCAGCCGTGGTTTTATGGGTGCGACTGGCCTTCAAGCCCGAATTTAATTGACATGGTTCTGTTTTTCTGACATAAATATGGATAAATCAACACTATTTTAAAAGGAGTTGCCATGATCGATGATGTCAAAGTTCTCACCGAAAGGCTTTTAAAAAGCCTTCTGCTATCGGTAGCCGGAAGCAAACAGAACTCAGAAGATTCAATTGACTACAACGCACTCAGGGATATTCTTGTCCTTTTGATTGAAAAATTTGGCAAATCAAAGGACGATGTAATCCAGATACTGGGCAGAGAAATCGGCTTTGCCATTGCTGCAGTGCTTAAAGAACCTGCTGGTCAACTTGTTGAGTCCAAAAGGCTTGTTGTCTCCATAGAGCTTGAGCCAAAAAGAAACAATAGCGACACAGAAGATGAAGCCTGCGACGAAGAAACAGAAGGCAATAAGAAACCTGATGAAAAGGCAACCAGGAAAAAGACTTCAACAAAGAAAAAGGATTCAACAAAGAAAAAAGCAAAGGCAGCCGATAAATAATTTTTTAAAAATTGCCCCTGTCTATTTCTTTGGATAGAATCTCAACCTGACTTCGGATTGAGCCGTCTGAAATAATTTCATTTTCAATGGCACGGACAGCATAAAGTGCTGTTGCGTGATACCTGTTGTAAGCCTGACCAATTGCCTGGAGGGGATTGTCCGTGTGTTTTCTGGAAAGATACATGGCAATCTGTCTGGGAACCACGATACCCTGCTTTCTCGACTTGGACGCAAGATCTGACATGCTCAGGTTGTAATGCTTGCCAACAAGCTTCTTTATAGTCTCAAGTGTGAGTTTCTTTCTTAATACCACAATATTTTTTACAACTGATTCTGCAAGGTTGCGATCCAGGGGAATACCAAGAAGTGTCGCCTTGGCTGTCACGCCTATAAGTCCGCTTTCAAGCTGCCGCACATTATCATTAAGCTCCGATGCCAGGTACTCAAGAACCTCCACAGGAACTATGCTGCCCGAGGCAAGAGACTTCTTTTTCAGAATTTTCATCCGGGTTTTAAAGTCAGGAGGCAAAATATCTGAAATCAGTCCGCTGCTGAGCCTGGACTTGAGGCTGTCGTCAATTTTTGGAATCTTGTTGGGTAGATGGGAGCTGGTAAAAATTATTTTTTTATTTGCATCCATGAGGCTGTCAAGTGTGAGTGCCAGCTCTATTTGAGTCTTTTCCTTATTTTGTAGATACTGCACATCCTCTATTAGGAGTACGTCACATCCATTCCTGTATTTGTCCTTAAAAAGGGTTATGGAATCGCCTTTATAGGCTCCAATCATCTCGTTCATGAAGACTTCGGCGGTAATGTAAAACACCCTTTCCTCCTGGGAGTTCTGGATAATAAAGTTGCCCACTGCCTGGGAAAGATGGCTTTTTCCGTTACCAGTATCTGAATGAAGGTACAGGGAGTTAAGTCCATTGCTGCCCATGGTGTTTGCCAGGGCCAGGGATGCAGAGTAGGAAAGCTGGCAGTTTGGACCTACTACAAAATTATCAAAGTTAAAATCCTTGCGAAGATACCTGCCGCTGAAGGGTTTTATAGACATGCTCGGAAGGGCGCGCTGAGGAGAAGGCTCAAGCGGGTTATGGACAGGTCGTTTTGCGTGGTTGTTTACAACCTCGAACATAACCTTGAATTTTTTTCCTGCAATCTTTGAAAGCTCGGATTCGATCAATGCCCTGTAAGACGCTGTCACTTTCTTTTTAAAGAAAATGTTTGGACAAAACAGTGTAAGGGTATTTTTGTTTTCTTTTAAGACGCCCAGTGGTTCAATCCACATTCTGTAGCTATGGCTTGGGACTGTTGTCTGTATTGATGATTTAACTTTTTTCCAGATTTTTTCCATTTATCCAACTTTTAAAAATATTATGATGATTAAAAAAAAATTCGGTCAGGGATGACCACACAAAAATAAGCAGTATTTCAAGTTAAAGCAGAAACTTGAAAAAAGGTTGCACAAGAACATCCATAACAAGCTGAAATGAATATAAAAAATGAATATAAAATATGCAATAGAGATTGCTAACAATTATAGTTGCATAGCATAAATCAAAACAAGTTTAATAGCCTGTACTACTTATTGCCCTTAATAAAACAGTCTTCTTTTAGTGTTTGTTTGAAAACTTAACCCCAAAGCAGCGTCGAATCTGGTTGGTGCAAAATTTTATCTGTGGTAGTTCGTTAATGAACCACATTATTGTCTATATTTAGTTACAGTTCATGTAATAGCAAAAAAAAAATTTGACATTTTTGCCAAAAAATTAAACTATTATCAATTACACTCAATTAAAATAGATTTGTTTTTAGCGGTCGTTAATCGTGAGCAAAAATTAGTTTAAAAAGGCTTTTTAGTCAAGCCGGGTGAAAACAGGTTACACGGCATCAACCCATTATTCGCATGGAAAGTATATATGCTTGGAATCATGTGTTTTTTTTTGAATCAACTCTACAACTTCCTTTAAATACAAACAATACTTTTTTAGGGCTGTTTTCTTAGAAATTCTAAGGGATTCCATACCGGTAAAGTGATGGGGCAGTAAAATGAAATCGGCGATTTTCGACGAATTACGACTAAAAACGTCGTTTTTTGATATTGCGATGCAAGTTCCTGTCTCCTCAATAAAAAATAATTTTCAAAAAAAAAAAGAACATCTGTTAAAGTAGTTTTTCCCCCAATTTTTAGTGATAATTCCTCTAATGGAAATCTCAAGCTAAAAGTCCCTTAACGCCTGGCAACCGGGCATATATGAGAATTTTCAACATGACAATTTATTCAGTCATATTGCCATATCAAGGCTGTTTTTGTAGGAAAGATGGGAGGTTGCATTCGGTCTTTTTGTTAACCATTTTTTGTTGCCCTGAAATATTTTGAAGTTAAGCATTTTTCCTGAATGTTTTAATTATATACAGGAAAAACAATAAGCAGATAAGTGACTAATATTAAACAGTTTGTGTCAATCTATATTTATTGTCAATATTGATTTGTTCGGAATTTTTAAAAAATAATTGTAAGATAATTATGGGGCTGTTGAAAGCAAATATTTGAAAAGACAGGTCTTTTGGTGTCTTGATTGAGGCAGGTATTCCTTTTGGGCACTCAGATTTAGATTAGACAGAACAGGGCCGTGTTAGCAACTCTGAGAGCATGAAAGAAAAAGGCTGGCTGGTTTTTTACTTTTCCTGCAACTATTTAGAT
>JAOZSB010000091.1 GCA_029939895.1 Desulfobacterales bacterium | reverse complement strand
GATCTTCTGGCTCTTTTCCAAGGGCAGCCAAAATCTTTTTCAGCCCGGCTTTGTAGTCTGGAAATAAATCTGTGGAATGAATTTCTTCCAGGATGTCTGGCAGTTCACAGTCGTCCAGGCGAACCGGCATTATAAATGTTGCCGACTCCTGGTGCTCATCAGCAAATTCCTGTATTATTTTTTGTTCCTTATGAAAATAACCTGTCTTATTGGCGGCTCGCAATGAAAGTAGTGTTATGCAAAATTCACTCGATTTTATAGCCTTTTTTATTTTTATCTTCCATTTTTGTCCGGTAAGAAGGTCGTATTCGTCCATCCACGGCTTAAAACCAGCCTCTTTTAAATCACCATAAAGTTTTTTTGCAGTTTCAACGTCTTCCCTTGCATAGCTGATAAAAATTTTTGATTTTTCGACCATGGCATTTTATCCCTATTATTGTATTATTCATTTTTAAAATAATATATAGGGTTATGGCAATTTTCACAAGGGGTTTATTATTATAAGGATTGAGCGGGGAGGTTTAAGGATTTTGCTGGCAATGGATGCTCTCATACATTGGCTTTATATCTCGCCCTGTCAGGGCTTAATTGATGTCGATGGCCGGTTCCTGGGGTTTTACCCCAGGCTTTTATATTACGCCCTTTCAGGGCTGGCTTAAGAGGAAGATATTTAAATGAGGAATAATATAAAGTTTTTTGAAGGGGGTTTGGGTTTTTTCGCTTCAACTATATGAAAAATAATTTGCTTAAACAGCTTTGTCGATTATAACAAATCACAGAGCTGTTTAAGCAAAAGTCTTTTGTTCACACAAGTTTACCCCGTGCTCACCTTAACATAAAATCTATCTCTATTTCACGGCCTCGGCCATGATGTTTCCGACCAGTCGGCTGAATTCTGCGGGGCTGTCGAGTTTGCCGCCTTCGCTGATAACGGCGATGTCGTAGATTACGCTGACAAAGTCTTTAAGGTCGGTGGAGTCGCTGTTTGTTTCGTATATTCCTTTGATTTTTTCAATAACAGGATGATCCATATTAACTTCAAGGATTCGTTTTGCTGTTGGCATTGGTTGTCCGGCTGCTTTCATCATTTTTTCCAGATGCGCACTCATATCCTGTGCATCGCCGGAAAGGCAGGCCACGGAGTTTTTCAGGTGAGTTGATGGTTTGACTTCTTTGACTTTTTCATCAAGTTGTTTTTGGATAAACTCGAACAGTGAGTCAAATTCTTCCTTTTTGCTGTCATCAACATCGCTGATGCCAAGGTCGCCTTTTTCTGCGCTCTTAAAGTTCTTTTCCTTATACTGTCCCACGGAGCCGACAAAGAATTCATCGACTGGATCGTTCATCAGAAGCACTTCGTAGTCTTTTTCTATGAGTTTTTCCAGGTGTGGGCTGTTGATAAGGGTTTTGGTATCTTCACCTGTGATGTAGTAAATATCTTCCTGGCCCTCTGTCATATTTTCAACATATTCATCCAGGGACACCCATTTTTCATCGGACTTTGTGGTCTTGAACTTGGCGATTGCTGCGATCTTGTCTTTATTTTCAAACTCGGTGTGAACGCCTTCCTTAATAACCGCGCCGAATTCTTCCCAGAAGGTCTCAAATTTATCTTTTTCCATTTTCTCAAGCATGGCAAAGATTTTGCGGACAAGGTTTTTGCGGATATTTCTGACCAGCGCATCCTGTTGCAGCAGCTCACGGCTCACGTTCAGGTTCAGGTCCGGTGCATCAACAACGCCCTTTACAAACCGCATGTATTCAGGGAGCAGTTCCTTGCAGTCATCCATAATAAAAACTCTGCGGGAATACAGGGACACGCCGTGTTTTCTTTCTATGTTAAAAAGATCAAAGGGAGCTTTTGATGGCAGAAAGAGCAGTGCGCTGTATTCGGTAACACCTTCAAGCTTCATGTGGAGATTCACAAGGGGCGGGTTCCAGTCGTGGGCTATGTGCTTGTAGAACTCTTCATATTCCTCGTCTGTTACTTCGCTCTTATTTTTCAACCAGATCGCCTTCATCGAGTTCAGGGTCTCATCGGTTTTAACGGTCTTTTTAATCTTCTCAACTGGATTGCCTTCATTATCCAGGATTTCGCTATCGGTTTCCTCTTCCTTTTCAACTTCCATTACAACCGGGTATTCTACAAAATCAGAATGGGTTTTGATGATATTTTTTATTGCCCATTCATCGGTAAAGTCCTGGTCGCCCTCTTCAACTGCCTTGAGCCACAGCACAATCCTTGTTCCTCGTTCGGGCTTGTCCCATTCCTCTATGGAGTATGAACCATCACCTGCAGATTCCCATTTTACGCCGGTTTCGGAATCAGTCGATTTTGTGTACAACACAACCTTATCTGCAACAATAAAAGAACTGTAAAATCCAACGCCAAACTGCCCAATCAGCTCTGGAGCTATGGTTCCGTCTTTCTTGCTCTCCTCCATTGCCTTTAAAAACTCGCTTGTCCCGCTTTTGGCGATAGTTCCTATGTTCTCCATGACTTCATCATGACTCATACCAATGCCGTTGTCAGAAACTTCAATGGTATTGTTGACTTTGTCTGTGGTAATCCTGATCCTGAATTCTCCATCATCCCCCAGAATGCTCGTCTCGGTCTGCGCCCTGAACCGGAGCTTATCTATTGCATCGGAAGCATTGGAAACAAGCTCACGAAGAAATATTTCTCTGTTGGAATACAGGGAATTGATGATCAAATTTAATAACTGCTGCACTTCTGTTTTAAACTGGTGTGTTGCTTTTTCTGGTGCCATACTTCCTCCCAATTATCTTAAAATTTTAACGGAGCTTAAATTTTTGTTTATCCCTAAGGTCTGGTTATGGAATAAGCAAAAAAAATCTTGATAAACTTTAAATGAACATATTTTGAATTATGGTTATTGTTTTTTTAAAAAAAAATCATAAATCCTGTTAAATCACAAACAATACCCTTACTCTGCTTTTATACTTTCTTAAAATAGTGTCTCTGACAAGATTATTTTATTGCCTGAATCCAGTAATAAAATATTCATAAGCAGACATTAATAATTTCGGTTTGTCAAGACCTGTTGCTCTTTATATTTTTTTTATGGGCATAAAGATGACTAATTTTTCTATCGCATGGGTTTATTGACCTAAAATAAAGGCTTATTCATTCTAAAAACGCATGGCGGGTTTATTAAAACAGGTTAACGCATCTTTGTGCTTTATAAAAGTTGACAGGGAAAAGACGTTGAAGTATAATTCAAAAAAATTATTTGAAAAAAATATAGGTAATTATTAATACACTACATTAATTCATTAAACAAAAAATGCACTTTCAATATATTTGCTTTTGAGTATCATTTTTTTCACTGTTATTTTATAATAATCAATACTTTGATGAACTATACAGACAGGTTTTTATGGAATTCAATAATTTATTTCCGGATATTCTACCACCGCTCCTGACTATGGTTTCGAGTCTGTTTTTTGCCAATTTTGCCCTTAAAGAAGAAGGGGACAGCCTTATCGGCAGGGTTTTTGGCATTCTTTGTATACTTTCTGGCATCTTTGCATTATTTTCCATTGTCGGAATGTTATCTGCATCAACAAGCTTCTCCTGGGTGATTTCAAATCTTAAAATCTCCATAGCTGTATTCATGCTGCCAATCAGCCTTAAACTGGCAAGCATCCAGTTTGATGTTCCCATGAGAAAAGCTGCAACCTGGTTTTTCTACCTGTTTGCCGGCTCAGTTTTTTTGGCAATCTGGGCCGGAGCAGACTCCTACCCTACATGTCGAGTCGCATTCAAGGCTATGGGGGCAGCAGGAGTACTTTATGCCATAATCACGCTGCTAAACGATATCGAAGACCTAAGCAAAACATTAAGCCCGCTGCCGTCACCATGGATAATAGTTGGCGGAAGCACATTTTTTACCTTTGCGGCTGTTACCTTTTTTTCCGGCAACGTATTCAGCCCTCTGAACTTTGCCTTTATTCCGCTTTTTATGCTGGCGTTAGGGCTTGCAACAAGGTCAGCGGACGACAAAAAAAATAACATTAGATTCAAGGCCATGCTCAGCAGCCTTTTATTAATTTTTGCAACCGTCCCCATACTCTGCAACCTTATATTTACCGGGATATACTCGGGCAGTATCCACCTTCAGCTTACCAGTACCTTCATCTTTAATGGAATTTCACAGGTAATCTCCCTTTTTATTTGTCTTTTTCTTGCCAGCATTGCTTTCAAGAAAGTAGGCCGGGGCACAGAGGCACTGTTCTATGCTCTGATTTGCACAATATTCGGAGTTTTCAATCAACTGGAACTGCTTGGAATGATGTTCCCAGGCAAAATTTCAAACGAAATCACCCTGATAAACATTCTTTTTATTGTTACCATCATAGGAGTGCTTCCTCACTTCATTTACTACCTTGTGGGCCAAAAAAACAGCAAGCCTGTTTTACTGTTCTATACTTTAAACTTTTTGCTCCTGTTTGTTGCATCAGTCAGTTTTTTTGTTTTAAAAATCGAAGATGAAATAATAGACCCCAAGTCGCTGCAAATATACTGGTTCATCGCATTCATGTGCTGTCTGGCCATGTCCCTTGTTAATTCCATCCATCTTCTGGCAGATGCTAAAAATACAGAAACAAATATCGAAAAAAGAAAAAGTTTTTCCCTGATTATGTACGGCATAATATTTGCCATTATTCTGATTGTTGCAAATTTCCCAGCAATGTTCGGCTACATTGATTTCAGCCCCCTGAGCCTTGTTTTTGTCTCCCTTTTACTCATCGGAGCAGGCGCCTTTTACAATGAACTCTTTGCCATGAACAGCTACACAAAAAAACAGTCCCTGGCAATGCTCGTCAAGTCTCTGTTCATAACGATATACATAATGATAATTCCGATTATTGTTTTCCTTCTCAAGGATTTCAGTTTTACGCACATACAAAACCAGATTATACCATATGGAATACCGCCCCTGCTGACACTGTTGATTGCCTCCTTTTTCTCCACCTTTGTTTACGGGCTTGGGCAGATTCGAAAAGAGACCTTCCTTTTCAGCATAACAGGATTTTTATATGCAATGCTTAACCTGGACATCCTGTTGATGTGCATTGTGAAAAATCCAGAGATTGCCCTTAGAATCACACGGATAGATCATTTTGTCCTGGCTGTTTTAATGCTGGGCGTTAACCTTCAGCTTGTTTGGGCGTTTTGTGAAAAAACAGACAAGAAATGGATAATCTACTTAGGCTACGGCATAGGTATTGCGGTTGCGCCTTTCACACAAACGGAATTATACTTCTCTGGTGTTTATTTATTTTACTGGGGATATATTGCGAAAGTCGGGCCTGTTTTCCAGTTTATCAGCACCCTCTGGTTTCTTGGAACCATTTACGGCCTTTTCATTCTGCATCATGCATACAAAAAAACTACAGACCCCATACGCAGGGAGTCAATCCTCTTTGTGACAATAGGTTTTCTGGTCAGCGCAATCCTCTCGTGTATGAACATACCTGTTATCTACGGGATTGAATTTTACCCCTTTGGAACCTTTGCTTTTATTGCTCTTCTTTTTCTGGGCTACGGACTTTTTAAGCACAATCTTAAAATCGCCCTCCAGAACCTGCGTTCTATCCTTCTGTGGTCAGGGCTTATCACCATACTTGTTTCCATAGGCTTTTCCCTTGATAAAATACTTACGATAGAAAACAGAATTTTAAGATTGTTTGTTACACTCCTTATTATTGCAGTACTCCACAACCCCACACGAAACACATGGGATGCCCTGCTCAACCTTTTGATCAGAAGGTTTGAAGACGACCTTAGAAAAAGTTATTATGACCTTACCGACAGGCTCTCGGAAACACATTATCTTCCTGAAATCCATATCATGGCCTGCCAGTGGCTGTTTGAAAATTTTATGAGTTCCAGCAGCGGCCTGCTGTTCTATAACAAAGAGCAAAACAGCTTTGTTGGACTCATCGCTACAAACTCCTTAACCGATGTTGGTCTTTTTGGCGGGGGAAATGTACAGGAACCAGGCGAAGAAATCCTGACCATTAATGGCGACCATCCTCTTATAACAATGTGCATGGAAGACATGGCTGTTATAACTCCCGGCATCCTCGAACAATGGATTGTGGAAAATAAAAAAGAATCCGAAAACCATGCATGGCTGTCACACACACACATTATCATCCCTGTTGTGTTTAAAAACAGCCTTACAGCCATGGTGATTATTGGAAGAAAACTCGACGGGTCATCATACTCTTTAAGCGAACTGTCAACCGTAGGAGACCTTGGCCTTGTACTTGGTCCCCACATCGAAAACTCACAGCTTCTGGGCGGGCTTGAAGCAAAAGTCAGACAAAGAACCGAAGATCTGAACAAGGCATTAGATGATGCCATAATTAAAGAAAAAGAGATCACCAGAAATAACGACCTTATAACACGGCAGAACCACATTTTTCTTTCACTTCTGGAGACAAGCACGAAGATCCACCAGATTGACGAACTTGATGAGCTTTTTCATTTTACACTTTCCCACATGACCACCCTTTTTCAGGATATGGGCTTTGGTGTTATTATGGATGGCGGCAGGCCGGAGCTTGTTGAAAGTGCTTCTTTTATGGGAATAGACGGCCCAATCCAGGATGTAGTAATGGCCAGCAGGGCAAGATTACTCGAAGGCAATATTGAAACAATAATGAACGAAGTATTTGAGGAATACAACGCAGACAGGGAAGAAAAAATTGACTACCCTACCCGCTGGACAGTCTTCCCCCTCCTTGGCCCTGCAAACGAAACAATTGGCAAGATGATAGTATGCGGTGAAGGGCTGGACAAATCTTCTGGAGAAGTCATCACCATTTTCTGGCGGCAGGTATCCTCTGTTGCCCAGAACAAACTCCTGATGGGAAGCCTTGAAAAAATGGCCAATACCGATGGCCTTACAGAGGCCTTTAACCGGTCATACTTTAACAGGGCGCTTGCACAATCCGCCAAAAACGCAGAGCAGTTTGACAGTGTTTCCTACACCATAATGATGATAGATATTAACGGTCTTAAAAAAATAAACGACACCTTTGGGCATGAAAAAGGTGATGAAATGATTGTTAAGTCTTCTGACCACCTTAAAGATCTTAGCAGGAAGACCGATGTTGTTGCAAGATTCGGCGGCGATGAATTTGCTATTTTACTTCCTGCAACACGCATTGAACAAACCGAGAACCTCCTTGTAAGGATGCGGGAAAAGGAAAAACAACTTGTCCTGATGTGCCCTGACAGCGAAGGCGTTGAAACAAACCAGGGTATACACATGAGCATCGGGATTGCATCATCGGAAGAAATCAACGACCCTGATGCAGTCATGAAATTAGCTGACGAGCGGATGTACAAGAACCAGGCTGATTACTACAAGAACATTGAAAAATATCGGTAGAAAAATTTGATTACTTCAAAAGCAGCAAAAAAATATTTAAAAGAATTACTGCCACAGCAAACCAGTGAAAAATTCTTTTCCAATATCAATTCTCCCATAGAGGGCGTTCTCTTTGATATTTACGGAACCCTGTTTATCAGTGCGTCGGGCGACATCAGCCTTTCCACTGAAATGTCCCATGAACGCACCCAGGGACTGCAAGAGCTTACCCAAAAATACGACCTGACCATGAGTCCCGATGATCTGTCTTCTGCTTTTCGTGCTGCTGTTAATAAAGTCCACGAGGATTTGAAAAAAAAAGGTGTTGATTACCCGGAGGTCAGGGCAGATGAGCTTTGGGCGCAAATCATAGAAACAGACGACATTGAAAGGGCAAGGGACTTTGCAACGGAAAACGAGCTTATTGTAAATCCTGTTTATCCAATGCCTGATTTGGACCCCACGCTTTCAGCCCTTAAAAATAAAGACTGTGTTTTGGGGATAATCTCCAATGCCCAGTTTTACACCCCCCTGCTGTTTGAGTGGTTTTTAGAGGGACGGCCGGAAAACATCGGCTTTGACACAGACCTGTGTTTTTACTCCTACCAGTCTGGCTATGGCAAACCTTCGGAATTCATGTATAAAAAAGCCGGTGAACAGCTCACAAAAATGGGGATACCGCTCAACCGGATTCTCTATGTGGGCAATGATATGCTTAATGACATCATGCCGGCACAAAAAACCGGCTTTATGACGGCACTGTTTGCAGGCGATAAAAGATCCCTGCGCCTCAGGGAAGATGATCCCCGATGCGATGGAGTTAAACCGGATGCTGTATTGACTTCCCTAAAACAGATTCTTTCACTTTTCCCCTAAACTGATCCTGACTATCTTATTTATATTTCGCCACTTTTGAAGCTGATTTATCCCGATTTAATTCTGGCAAAATTCCAGCCTGGCTTTAGAATTAATTTGCTTAAAAATGGAAAATGAGATACTTTAAAAATAATTATTTTCTTGAAATTCTTACACAAATATTACTTCTGAATAAACAGTGCTGGTTTGGAAATAATAATTTCTAATAAACTTAAATGTTTTGTCGAAGCCGATTGCTTAGTTTATCCCTAAGGTCTGGTTATGAAATAAGCAAAATAGTTTTGTATTAAATGCTTAACGCAAATATCTATGGAGAACACTGTGTTCGTACAGGCTCCAACAACATTGATGCGCAGCTTAATAGTTCTGACGATTCATGTTCTGGCAGTAATCGCCATTACACTCAGCTCCTGGAGCTTTGCCCATAACTTTGCCGAGGCTGCCACACCCGGTAAAACCCCTGACAAAACAGCAAAAACCGCCCCTCCCGATGCACACCCCACTGTAATAATTGACCTGACACCAGAGGAGAAGGCCTGGCTGGAATCCCATAAAACTATACGCATGGGCGTTGGGGTTGCCTTTGCACCCATACAGTATGTTGAACCACAGGGTGAAGCACTCAAGTTCAAAGGTATGGCTGCTGATTATATTAATATCATTGAAAAACGGCTTGGAATCAGCATGGAGCCTGTTTATGGAATCACTTTCAAGGATGCCCTTAAAAAAGGAATGGACAGGCAGATTGACTTTTTTCCATGCGTTGCAAAGACCCCGGAAAGGGAGTCCTTCCTTCATTTTACAAAGCCGTATATCAACTTCCCCCTTGTGATTGTTAGCAGACGGGATTCTCCCCCCATATCCGATCTTACTAAATTGAGGGGCAAACGCCTTGCGATTGTTAAAACCCTTGCCATATATCCCTGGCTCAAGACAGACTATCCAGGCATCAGGTTTCACTTTGTAAAAACTCCTCCCCAGGGGCTGCGGGCTGTGTCCACCGGCAATGCAGATGCTTATCTTATCAACCTTGCGGTGTCCCAGCAATTGATCCATAAAATGGGGCTTAGCAACTTAAAGATAGCCGCTTCCACACCCCACGTTGATAATGAATTAAGGATGGCAGTCAGGAGCGACTGGCCGTTATTTCTGGGCATAATCAACAAGGCCCTTAACTCCATAACAACTACTGAGCACAACTTCATCCGCAATAAATGGATCAACATCGAATTTGAGGCTGGAGTAAATCCAAAACGAATCTGGAAATACGGTCTTGTTATCGGCTCAATTGCATTACTGGTTTTATCTTTCCTGTTATTCTGGAGCTACCAGATAAGGAAGCACAACGCAGTTCTGGCAAAAAGCGAGTCCAAATACAGAGAGCTTGTGGAAAATGCCCTTACCATTATTTTGCGTGTGGATACTTCCGGGGCAATACTTTTTTTTAATGAGTACGCCCAGATATTTTTCGGGTTTTCACAGGAGTCGATTACAAACAGATCCATCCTCGGAACCATATTTGACCCGAAAGATTACACGGCTTCTGACCTGAGAGAGATAATATCTGATATATATTCAAACCCTGAGCGGTACGTGAACATTGAATTCCTGACTGCAAAGGCAAACGGGGAAAAGGCATGGGTCTCATGGGCAATCAGACCTGTTGCAGATAAGGGCAATGGAAATTCTGAATTTTTATGCATTGGCTCGGATATTACAAAACGAAAAGAAGCAGAATCCGCACTTATTCAAAGTGAATCCAAATTTCTTGCCATGGCCGCAAATGTGCCGGGTGCAATATACCAGTGGTACTATCGAAAAAATGGTGACACCGGGTTCTATTATATCAGCCCCAGGTGCGAAGACCTTTTTAATTTTGCACCAGAAGATGCTTCAGAGTGCTTCCATGCAAAAAACATCCACCCCGATGACAGGCAGCGATTCGAAGACAGCATCAAGAAAGCTGTAAAAAACTACACAGACTGGGAATTCGAAGGCCGGCTTACAACACCGACCGGGGCAATAAAATGGCTGCGGGTTGTAAGCAGGCCCGTTCCGGTCTCTGATTTTGAAGTAATATTCAACGGTATAATGCTCGACATTACAACAGCCATGGAAGCAAAGGAATCCAGCTCGCAATGGCGGGATCAATTCCTGATTTTCATGAATCAGCTTCCTGCTGTTTCCTATATAAAGGATGAAAAAAGCAGGGTCGTATATGTCAATCCCTATGTTGAGAAGCACCTTTTTGGTAAAAGCTGGATAGGTAAAACTGCATATGATGTTTTTCCAAAGGATCTTGCAGACAAGATTTACAAGGAAGATCGACGGGTCATGGAGATGGGCAGTCTTGTAACAGAAGACTGGGCAATGGACAAATACGGGAAAATGAGATTTTACTCTACCCATAAATTCAGAATCGACAGAAGACATAAGCCCCCCCTTATGGGTGCGATGTCCTTTGACATAACCAGGGCCAAAGAAACAGAAAAAGCAGCGGAAAATGCCAACAGGGCAAAGTCTGAGTTTCTGGCAAACATGAGCCATGAGATACGAACCCCCATGAATGCAATCCTGGGCATGGCGGAAATTCTTGGCGAAACCGGAGTTGATGTGGAGCAGGCCCAGTATGTGTCTGTAATAAAGTCTGCTGGAGAGTCTCTGGTAAATATTATAAACGATATTCTTGATCTTTCCAAGGTAGAGGCTGGACATCTGGAACTCAAAAACACTCCCTTCAGGCTCAACGATGCAGTAGAAAAAACCCTGGATATGATCGCCATAAAAAGCATGAACCAGAATTGCGAACTTGTTTGCCGCATTATCCCTGGAACTCCTGACGAGCTTTCAGGAGACCAGTTCCGTCTGCGGCAGATACTGCTGAACATCATAGACAATGCACTTAAATTCACAAGTTCGGGTGAGATCATTTTTGAAATCAGGGAGACCATAGAATCCAGGCAGGTATCTTTGGCGCAAAAAAAGGTAATTGAACTGGAGTTCATGATTTCAGATACTGGCATTGGTATTCCTGAGGATAAAATTTT
The DNA here is from genome assembly GCA_029939895.1 of Desulfobacterales bacterium. Classification (GTDB taxonomy): domain Bacteria; phylum Desulfobacterota; class Desulfobacteria; order Desulfobacterales; family JAOZSB01; genus JAOZSB01. The sequence continues at coordinate 2,383 of JAOZSB010000091.1, read as the reverse complement.
AGATATTTTCGAATCCTTTACCCAGGCAGACTCATCATCCACTCGCCTGCACACTGGGACAGGCCTGGGTTTAAGCATTGCAAAAAAACTTGTTGAAATGATGGACGGAGACATCAAGGTGTCAAGCCAGTTGGGAGAAGGCTCTACTTTCAGATTTACTGCAAAATTTGACATACCGTCTACACGCCCGGCCACTACCTATTCGCAGCCCAATATTGAGGGGCTTAAAATCCTTGCCGTTGATGACCGTCCACTCAACCGGCAGACCCTGGAAGAAATACTCTCTTCATGGGGAGCCACCGTCAGCACTGTTACAAACGGAACCGAGGCAATTGAAGCCCTGGAAAAAGAAAAGCAAACCGAAAAACCATTTGACCTGTTTGTCCTGGATGAGAGCCTGCCCGATATTAACGGGCTGGAGGTGCTTTCCATCTGCAACCGCCGTGAAGGGCTGTTTAGTGAGTGCATAATGCTTATGAGCGCACTCGACACCTACTCTGACCTGGAAGCAGCAGGAGCAGCAGGAGCCACGGCACACCTTATCAAACCTGTCAAAAAATCGGAACTCGCAAGATCCATAGCTGAAATGATCTTCGGCAAACAGGCTGTCAACCCGGAAGCCAACTTGCAGTCTGAGCTTGAAAAACTCGTAGCACCCCTTGAAGTACTTGTTGTGGATGACTCCACAAACAACCAGCTTGTGGTCAGAGTTTTTTTGAAAAACACCAACTGCAACCTGGAATATGCTGAAAATGGTGAAATCGGTTTTAATATGTTTCAAGACAAAGAGTACGACCTGATACTCATCGACATTCAGATGCCGGTGATTGACGGATATTCCGCAACCAAGTTAATGCGTGCCTGGGAAAAAATTCACGACAGGCCAAAGGCTGCAATAATTGCCATGACAGCATATGCCCTTGAAGGCGACAGGGAAAAATGCATTAATGCAGGGTGTGATGCCTATGTTGCCAAGCCCTTAAAAAAAGAAGCTCTCATTACTGCAATCCTGGAACAAACCACCGATGGCTTTGTGCCAGCCACAGGCATGGAAATGCCCCAGGCTAACCATTCAGGAAACGAAGAAAACACCGAAGAATTACTTCAGGACCTGATTCCTGATTATGTAAAATCTGTTGCCCAGACAATTGAGACCATGATTAAAGCTGCCAGGCAAAAAGACTGGGAAACTGTTAAGAGCCTGAGCCACCGAATGAAGGGGGAGGGATCATCCTATGGGTTCGAGTCGATTACATACTACGGCGGATTGATAAACACCTCTGCCAATAACGAAGACTTAGACGAGGTTCTCGGACTTTCGGAAATTCTCCAGACAATTGTGCAAAAAATCGATTAAAAAGCACCGGGCCGTACTCAAATATTGGCATATGACAGCCCTTATTAAAAAAGCATTCCAACACCTGTTATAAAGCCTCACAAAAACATGTAACCGTTGAACTATTCCAGCCCCGAAGGGGCGGGCTGCAAGTTAATTGATGCAAATTTATTTTTTTGGCATTAATAAAATCTTGCCTGTCTCGACTTTTCATAGTATGATTTTAAAATGCAAGTAAAATTTAAATAATTATGCTATAATTAATATATATTTCTATCACCACATTTAATTTTCGATACAATTCAGGCACATGCATTATTAAATGTGCTGAATAACCCAATTAACCATCGGCACTGGGCCTGGGAGGATTTTAATGAACATGACAAAAAAAAGCATCCTGATGGCTGTATTTTTTTTGTATCTTTTTGTTCATAACAGCTCCGCTACTAATATAAGAGTACAGATTATCAGTAAAGCCCCGGAATATTTCAAGGCCATGGAAGATGCCATAATAGAAATTATCCTGGAAAATCAGGCCCTGATAAACCAGAACCCCGATGGAAGCATGAAGACAGAAGAACTATTACCGCAACAAATTTTTGATGCAACCTATAAAACTTTTAATGAAGTTGTTAAAAATTTTGATAAGAAGGAGCTTACCAGCAAAAAGCTTTCACCTAAAAGAACAACTTATCTGCTGACTTCACTTCTTCAAGCCGCCAGAATCACTATCGCCAGATCACAAAAGGCTATTGATACTGAATCCGATGGAAGCATTAAGCTTAAAAAATTTATTCCCGCAGTATTCGGTCTGCAAGTGACCAGAAGAGTAATGGAAAAAACAGACCTGAAACTGAAGCAGACAACCCTGGGGAAAAACCAGTTGACAGCAAGGAACCCTGACAATGCTCCAGATAAATGGGAAACCAGAGTATTAAAGAAATTTTTAATAAGAATATGGAAGGGTGATCGAGGGTTTGCCCAAAGAACAACCCCTCGTAACGTCAACCTAAAAATGACCCCCAACGACAATGCAAATTTGACCCA
>JAOZSB010000432.1 GCA_029939895.1 Desulfobacterales bacterium | reverse complement strand
GCAATGCATATTACTGCATCGGTTTTTATTAACGATGATGAATCCGGTCTGCACCATGATTATGAACTCTGGCTCGAAAAACTCGCACCCCATGAGCCTGTCAGCCAGTACATGCACAATGTTGGCGAAGACAACGCAGATGCGCACATGAAAAGGCAGATCATGGGCAGGGAAGTTGTGGTTGCACTTACGCAGGGCAGACTCGACTTTGGAACATGGGAAAGAATTTTCTACGGAGAATTCGATGGAAGAAGAAAAAAACGTGTTCTGGTGAAAATAATAGGCGAATAAGCAAAAAAAAATTTAAATGCATATCCAACTAAAAAATATTCACAAGACCTATAACCCACAGGACAAGGATGCGGCAATCCTTGATGAGATTGATATTTCTGCCGGCAAGGGTGACTTCATTATAGTCCTGGGTCAATCGGGTTGCGGAAAATCGACCCTCCTTAATATTGTTGCAGGACTTATTCCTCCAACATCGGGCCAGGTGCTGGTTAATGGCGAGGAACGCATCGGGCCAGACCCATCAAGATCAATGCTTTTTCAGCAGCCCTGCCTGCTTCCATGGCTGAACGTCCAGGAAAACATAGCCTTTGGCTGCAAGCTCAGGGGAGAAAAGGACGAACTTGACTACCGTGTTACACAGTTTATTGAAATCATAGGCCTGTCCGGGTGCGAGAAGATGTATCCATCTGAACTGTCCGTTGGCATGGCCTGCCGCGTAAGCCTTGCAAGGGCGCTCATAGGCCGTCCTGATCTTATACTGCTTGATGAACCCTTTGCTTCCCTTGATACTTTTACCAGGACAAGGCTCCAGGAAGAGCTGATCAATATCTGGCTTTCTGAAAATTTTACTGCAATACTTGTGACCCACGATATAGACGAGGCGGTAATTCTCGGTACAAGGATAGTACTTCTGGGTGACCACCCAGGTACGATACAAAGCTCATTTAATGTTGATTTGCCATATCCAAGAGACATTACGGACGAGTCTTTTTTTAAAACCCGAACCTGGCTTTTAAGAGAATTTAAAAGAATAATAAGGAAAAAATGAGTTTAAAGAAGACCACCCGCAGAGAGTTTATAAAAGATGCAGCAAAGACTGCTTCAGTTATTGGTGGGGCTTCGCTTTTTCCAGGGCCGGTGTTTGGTAAGGAAAAAGATTCAGTGCTCAAGATTGGATATCTTCCAATCACAGATGCAGCACCGCTCCTGATTGCCCACGGCATGGGTTTTTTCAAGGATGAAGGTGTCAAGACGCATGCCCCTGTCAGGGTAAGAACCTGGTCAACCCTTGCGGAATCATTTTTAACAGGTAAGTTCAATCTCACACACCTGCTTCTGCCAATCCCGGTGTGGATGCGCTTTAACAGCAATGCTCCGGTGAAAATCATGGCCTGGGATCACACCAATGGCAGTGCTGTCACCGTTAGCGGGAATTCCAATATCACAAGCTTTGCAGATCTTGGCGGTAAACAGGTCGCTGTTCCCTACTGGTATTCCATGCATAACATAATTCTCCAGATGGGGCTTAGGGAAGTAGGGCTAAAGCCGGTAATACAAAATCAGGCCGCCTCCCTTGCCCCGGATCAGGTGAACCTTTTTATACTGCCACCATCAGAAATGCCGGCAGCACTTGCAGGACGAAAAATTGATGCATTCATTGTTGCAGAGCCTTTCAATGCAATTAGCGAAATGAAAATCCGGGCAAAAATTATGCGCTTTACCGGAGACATCTGGAAAAATCATCCCTGCTGTGTTGTGGTTATGAATGAAAATTTTTACAAGCCCCGGCCTGTTTTTACGCAAAAAGTAATTAATGCAGTAGTGCGGGCACAGCTATGGGCATCTGAAAACCCGGAAAAAGCCGCAAAACTGCTCAGCAGGGGCGGAAAGGGCTATCTGCCTGTGTCTGAGGAAACATTAAAAAGAGTGTTTTTAAAATATGACCAGGGAACCTACGGAAGAAAACTCGGCCCCCAGGCCATTAAACACCCGGAATGGGATGTTTCCAGAATCGGTTTTCAGCCCTATCCATACCCATCGGCAACCCGGTTTATAATGTCGGCCATGTCAATGACGGTAATGGAGGGCAATACTGGTTTCCTGAAAAAATTAAATATTGATAATGCAGTAAAGGATATCGTGGATGATACCTTTGTGAAAAAAGCAATTGATGCTGTTGGCGGCCCCAAAAAATTCAGCATGATAGATATTGAAAAACCATGGAACAGGGAAGAGGTAATAGAAGTTTAGATTTGGTTGCAGCCCGGAACAAAACAAAGGGCCTTTAATAACTTGTAAAGGAAAAGTCGTATTTGCAATGAAGTTTTTTAAAGGATATAATTCTGGTGGTGTGAACAAGCTTAAGGGTGCTGGCAAAAGCAGCCTTTTGTCTGCAATCGTCTATAGTGCTACTGGCCTGGTGGTACTGCTTCTGCTTTGGGAGTTCGTTGTTTTTCTACTCCTTAAAAGGGATGGGTATGGACAGTTTGATGGACTGCTGCCTGTTCCTGCGTTCAAGTCGCTTTTTGGGCTTATTATGGAGCCGGTGTTCTGGATGTCTGTGGCAGCAAGCCTTAAACGGGTTGTGATAGGCATTATGATTGCCTTTGTTTTCGGGCTTCCCTTTGGACTTTTTATGGGCTTTTACCGCAGGCTCATGCAAACTACTTACACGCCTGTTCAGTTTTTAAGAATGATAAGTCCCCTTGCATGGATGCCAATCGCTCTTCTTATTTTCGAAACCTTTGAGGGAGCAATTTACTTCCTCATTTCTATGGCTACTGTCTGGCCCATAATAATTAATACAGTAATGGGCGTGTCGAGCGTCAACCCTGAGTGGATAAGCATGGGACTCAACCAGGGCGCAAGCGACAGACAGCTTCTGATAAAAATAGTACTTCCAGCAACAGTTCCGCATATACTCACAAGCCTGCGCCTTGCTCTTGGCGTTGCCTGGATAGTCCTTGTTCCTGCCGAACTCCTTGGCGTTTCAAGCGGCCTTGGCTACCTGATAAACGATGCCAGAGATACACTTGAATATGACAGGCTCATGGCGCTTGTCATCGCAATCGGATTTTTAGGGGTACTCCTTGATGGAGCACTGCAGATTGCAGAGAGCATCCTGAACAAGGATTGGGCAAATACAAATTAGAAATTTTTGTTGCCGCAGAAAATAAATATTTCATCGTTAGTAAAAAAATATCCATTACTCTTCTTTGGGTTAGTTGCACTAACATTACTTCTATTAGATTGTGTGTAATCAAAATAATACTTATCAATATTGCAGTGTTTAACAGGTATGAGTAATGCTGTTTCTGATATTTATAGGTATTGTCCCACAATTTATTTTTACTATTTGATTATTTTGGCTGGCATTACGCTGGTGTTTTTCTTCATATCACGGGGACAAGCTTTTCTTCTGTTTTATGCGTTATACTTCCTTTCATGAGCATTAAAAAATCTTCAAATTAGTACTTGAATAATTTTTTAGAACATGCAATCTACTCAAAATGACCCTTTAATTTACTTACAATCAGGAGTAGACAAGTAGTGTGGGCACTGGCTTGCACTGCCTCAAGGAAGCCCTGCAATATGTATTGCCACACCTTAATTGCCAGACTTTCTTGCGGCAGTAAAACCTGCGAGTTATTACTTTTTTAAAAATATATATAACAC
>JAOZSB010000431.1 GCA_029939895.1 Desulfobacterales bacterium | reverse complement strand
AATTCATTATATTAAGATGCCAGGATTCAGGCTCTGTCACCCCCACCATCAACAGCTCCACGAATATTTTCCACAACATACGCCCCTATTTTTCGCTTTGTAATTTCAGCAATTTCGTCAATTTCCATATCTTTAAACACTTCATAGGGAACTTCTTCGATCACTTCAATAGTTAGATTCTGCTTTCTATTAAAAACCACACTTTTCTTTGGCAGGGCATTTCTCGTTCCGTTAATCGCAATCAAAAGCAGCGGCACTTTCATTTTCTTTGCCATCAAAAAAGCGCCTGGCTTGAATTGCTTCAGCACACCGGTTTCCGAGCGTGTGCCTTCTGGAAACATAAATACAGAACTCCCGTCACTCAACCGTTCTTCTACATCATCAAGCATCTTGTTGATGCTTTCCTTGTCGCCACGCTTAAGCTTAATATATTGATTGAGGCTCATGTTCCAACCCATAAAAGGAATCTTGAAAATCTCAATCTTTGAGACCCACTTGAAGTGAAAATAAAGTGTGAAAGATACCACAATGTCAAGCAGTGACTGGTGGTTCGAAATCACAACATAGGTCTTATTCTTGTCTATTTTATTTCTACCCACCGCATTTACCTTCCAGAACGGAATAATCATAAGGTAAAAGCTAGCCCATAGACTTGTGTACAAATGAAGAAGCCTCAACCGCCGGTCAAACATTACCGTGGCAGCCCATATCAATAATGCAACAAGAAAAAAAAATGGGAAAGACGATGAAATAAATATAAAATAAAAAAAGGTTATCAACTTGCTCATAACTTGAATTCCTCTTTTTAAGATTATTAAAAAAACAACTGCCATACTTAGTTAAATCAACCAGCCTGGTCTACATGATCTTTCTACTCGTCAATATCTTCTACTTATGGAGAAGAGGTATCATCAAGATGCGCTGGAATTTCTAAACCAAGTTTTTTTCTTTCCTTTATAGCAAGCTTTCTGACCCTGGCGATGTCATCATCAGTAAAAACCCCGTTAACCCCAGAAATAGCGGCGAGTCTCATACCGTGTTTGAGTCCCAGCTTGTAAATCTCCTTGACCTTCTGCCACTCGATATCTCGACCAACTGTAAATACCTCGAATTTGCCCTCCAGAGCCAGCACTATTGTTTCCGCAAGGCAGGCATAAACCACCTTCGGCGGCAGCCCGATTGTCTTCATTTCTGCATCGCCGGGCAACAGTATTTCGCCAGACTCTATGACCAGCACATCCGGTCTTTTCTTTACATCATCTGGTTTTAAATCAAGCGGCCGTGCCACATCAGTTATCACGCAACCAGGCTTAACCATTGTAATATCCAGTACTTTTTTACCTGCGCCGGAAGTAGTTGTGACTATGACATCCATATCTGCCAGATATTTATCAGGGTTTGTGGTCAGATGAATCGTCACATCCGGGGCTTCCCTGTGAATTGAATCTTTAAGAGCGAGCAGTTTTGCAGTGTTCCTTCCTGCCAGATAAAGTTCATCAAATGCCAATGCAAGCAGCCTGGAGCATACCGAGCCTATTGCGCCTGTCGCTCCAATAACCATAGTTTTAGCAGGAACCCGCTGGCCAGTCTCGGCAGGAGGCATAAGTCCCATCCGTCTCACTGCATCTGCGGCAGCCCACAGGGCAGCAGATGCACTATAGCTATTTCCAGTCGTGATAGGCAGATCAGCTCTTCTTGATACAGTCAGGCCAGCATCACCAACGACCTTTGTAAAGGCCCCAAGGCCCATAATTTGAGCTCCGAGTTTCTTTGCCATGCGTGCGGCCTGCAATAACCGCTTATAGGTGAACTCCGGTGAATGGGCAAGCATTTGTTTAGGTGTGCCCCCAACTGATATAAGCCAGCCCTCGGTCTCGGTTCCAGTTGGAGACTTCACGCCAGTTATTTTTGTGTAAAGAAATGGAGGGGAGTACGCCATGACCTTCTCCAGGGTGTCGGTGAACCCAGGGATAGTCGTGAATTTCTCGATCATCTTCTCTTTTTTAAAATCTTCTTGCGAAAGTGGATGTATTACAAAAGCGAAACGGTTCTTTCTCCATGTTTTTCCACTTGGAAACAGCACCCTTGGCTCCATTTTTAATTCAGAAATTATTTCTAGAAGCTCGTCGCTTTTAATTTTTTCCTTTGGTTTTTCCAAAGCAGCTATTATCAAGGCCTCAAGAACATTGACACCAACAATATGCTCCAGAATCTTTGGGGTGTTGTCAATAATCATGCTCACCCCTCTTTCTGCTAAAAACTTTTCCCTGTCTTTATAAAGAGTTGAAGTTATGACAACTTTACCGCCTAACTCTTCATAGGTGGTGCCACTAAGATAATCATAAAAACCGTGATAAGGAACCATAACCATAAACGCCTTTTGAAGAGCTTTTTTGATTATGTGGCTGTTCCAGTAATGCACAGGTATTGATGAGGATGTAAGGGTTTTGGTTGGTACCCACTTGAGGATGCCGTGTATACCTTTTGCATATTTTTCTACATCTTCCATCGTATTTAACAGCTTGGGGATACCGTGCTCAAGTACCGGGTCTGCAAACATCATGTTGTCGGTGTATTCACCAATTATTTTAGCAAGGTTGTAGTTCATCAGCCCGGAAAAATAGAATACCCATGCATTACTAAAAATATCAGGAAACTCAAATTGAAGGTGTCGCATTGACCATTCAAATGCTACATTTCTAAGTGAATCGCCTGTTGTAACAGGTGTTTTGAGCCTTGCACCCAGGTTCCCGATTTTCCGTGTAACCCTCTCCGTTAAAAATTTTGGACCTACCTTATATGGGAACTTAACGCTCCCAAGTCCAATTGCATCGACCTTGCCATCGTATTCAAGCAGAAGAGTCGCAGCCCGATCCAGGTTTCCGTCTGTCCCTATCCTGGTTATATGAATGTCTTTGCCAAGAAATTTTGTACTGAATTCATAATCATCCCTGCTGGCCCCGAGACTTATGCTCACAACCTGTTTCATAATATCCTCCAATAACCTTATTTTTTACTAAGCTTTGAGTTTTGGTCATGCTGCTGACAAAGTTGCAAAATAAAGCAAATTACCACGAAATATAATTCTATTATTACCGCCCATTTGAAAATAAAACAAACGTGCTCACATTTGAAATGGCCCACAGAACTTTACCACATGTCTCCATTGAACTACCCTGAAACTCAGCCTTAAACCCTTAAAAATTTTGAAGTATCACTCAATTTAAAAGGATACTTTCTTTATTAACAAAATATTGTTATAATATGCTCATATCTATTGCAATCTGTCTATGTTTTTTTGACTTAATCATATAAATTGTTATTACTAATTATATGGGCAAATAAACAAAACAGGTATACATCAGTCACATATTCTCTATTATTTTAGAAAGTTCGGATATGTCTTTTTACAAAGCCCATGAAGTTCAGGGCTGAAGTTGATGTCACTAATACAAATTATTTTGAAAACCAAAGCATTAAAACAAAATATTTGCTTCTAATAATTCGGTCTGTTTTCAATTCTAAATAATAATCATAAATTTACAGGACACGGTGCAGGAATGAACAAGAGCTTAGAGGAAATGGTGAGGGAAAGGACAAGGGAACTTCAAAATGAAAATGACCGCCTTACAAGGGAACTCGCCGAGAGAATAAAGACAGAAGAAGTACTACGGGCCAGCGAAACACATTTT
>JAOZSB010000430.1 GCA_029939895.1 Desulfobacterales bacterium | reverse complement strand
CAATAATGAAACAGTAAGCGGTTTATATCACGCCCTTACAGGGCTGGTTTGATTGGAAAGCAGGATGTGTTATAAAAAGCCAGAATTTGACTAAAATTTGGTGAAAATGATAAAAAATATTTATCAATAAAATCAACGGGCCATGGAGCTTGTCTCTCAAATCAAGCTTGGAAACTCCCTCGGTATTTCAGCGGATAAGCAGAGAGTCTGGTTGAAAAAAATCATGCCCGCAACTTCCTTATAATAAGTCGGATAAAAAAAACAGCCAAAACGGATTTGGCAGAAAATGCGTGTTTTTTGTCATTGCAGTCAAGGTGAAAACATTGTATGTTTATTTGTATTATTTATTATCAGGGTTCTTGAGTCCAGTTAAACATTTTGAAACTATCTCACTATTTTAAATTATAAGATGCGTATGGGTCATACAATAGAATATGTGTTATTTCCAGGAGCATTGGGGCTTGATATTACCGGGCCGCTTGAGGTCTTTAATACTGCATCTGAAATTACCAGGAGCAAAAAACATAAGGCATATAGTGCCCGGTTTGTTGCGGCAGAAAAAGGGCCGGTGCGATTAAGTTCGGGCCTTGAAATTGTTGCAAATGCATCCTTTAAAGAGATGTCCAAAAAGGCTGCGCCCCAGGCTGATACGCTGCTTGTGCCGGGCGGCAGTGATATTGACAGTGTTATCAGCGATCCTGATTTTATGGATTATATTCGCAGAAGGTCAACCCTGGCAGGGCGAATAATATCTGTGTGCAGGGGTACTTTTATACTGGCTGCTGCCGGGCTTCTCGATGGTAAAAAGGCCACAACCCACTGGCTGGATGCTGATGAACTGGGCAAACGCTTTCCAGAGGTAATTGTGAAGTCTGATGCAATCTTTATCAATGATGACAATATTTATACCAGCGCAGGTGTATCAACGGGGATAGACCTTGCTTTGGCAATCGTAGAGGAAGACCTTGGGGTGGTGGTTGGGGTTGAGGTTTCCAGGCTGCTGGTTGTGTATTTTCGCAGGCCAGGGGCCCAGTCACAGTTCAGCCAGCCGTTGAAATCACAGGAAGTTGCTGGCGAGCGGTTTTCAAGCCTGTATAACTGGCTTGCAGGCAACCTTGACCATGCGATTTCTGTTGAGCAGATGGCGGAATTTTCCGGGATGAGCCAGCGGAATTTTGCCCGGGTTTTTAAATCAAAAACAGGGATGACTCCAAACAAATACCTGGAAACATTGCGCCTTGATAAAGCACGGGAAATCATGATTTCGGGCAATGAGGGCCTTGATACCATTGCCCGGGCAAGTGGTTTCGGGCGCGAAGAACGTTTGAGGCGGGCATTTCTGCGACGCTTCGGTGTTACGCCATCGCAATACCGCATGCATTTTGTGCACTAAAAAAAACAAAATTGAAAAGGGTTTTACAGTTAACAAAAAATATAAATTGAGGCTGCACACAGCCATCTAAAAAACATGGAGGAAAAGCAATGAGGATACATCATGTAAGAAACGCAACATTTGTTATTGAAACAGACTCAAGCAGAATTTTGATTGACCCCAGCCTTAGCGATAAAAGTACATTGCCGCCGTTTACTTTTATCAAGCATCCACCTGCCAAGAACCCAACTGTAGCCCTTCCTGGTAATGCAAAGGAACTGATTAAAGATACAACCCTGTGCCTTGTTACACATTCACAAAAATGGGGAATCGAGCCTTTAACCCACACAGACCACTTTGATAAACCAGGAAAAGCATTTTTGATGGTAAATAAAATCCCCGTTGTATGCCCCATAAATGATGTGGCTTACATGGAAAAGAACGGGCTGACAGTTGAAGCAGGGCTGACTTACTGGCAGGCAGAGGAAATCAGTTGCGGACGGATAACAGCGGTTCCTGCACTCCACGGGCATAACTGGACCCACAACATGATGGCCAACGGCGCGGGATTTTATCTTGAGCTTCCAGATGAGCCTTCAATCTATATCAGCGGTGACACAGTTTATACAAAGGATGTTGAGCGGGCATTGGAAGAGCTGAAACCGGATGTCGCAGTTGTTGCAGCCGGGAGCGCATCCCTGGACGTGGGCGGAGCCATCCTCATGCCAATGGAGGAGATCATCACCTTTACCCGGAAAGCGCCAAAAAAAGTAATTGCCAATCACATGGAAGCACTAAACCACTGCCCCACAACACGGGCGCAATTAAAGGGTGAGTTGGAAAAACAGGGGCTCCTTGAAAAAACCTACATCCCGGAAAATGGAGAGTCCTTCACCATAGAGCTTGATTGATGTTTTTTTAAAAAAAAGTATCTGAGAAGTAAAGCATTGCACAGGGTCATGCATTCCTGGGGCTATATTCTTTAAGAATTGCATGAAGTTGTTTTTTCTTAAAAGGTTTTGTCATAAAGGAGTCGCATCCTGCTGCCATGCTTTCTTCCTGGATGCCTTTCATGGCGTGGGCTGTTAATGCTATTATCGGAACTGCTTTTTTGCTGCCGGCCTGTTCCCACTGGCGTATTTTTCTGGTGGCTTCAAAGCCGTCCATCACAGGCATTTCTCTATCCATAAATACTATATCGTATTTTCCAGATTTAAATTTTTCCAGGCCTGTTAATCCATTGTCTGCAACATCAATAGTATGGGGGCTTTTTTTCAGGTTAAAGATAAAAAGTGTCTGGTTGTCCTGGTTATCTTCTACCAGAAGTATGTTTAATGGCTGCTGGTCTTTATCTTCTTCAATTTTTTGTGACTGGGCGATACTGCTTTTTTCCCTGCTGCTGGTAGCGATTTCAATTGCTGTTTTTAGTTCCTGTAGTTTTACTGGTTTGGCCAGCGTTGCCGGGATGCCGATTTGATTTGCCCTTGAAAGCTGGTCAGGTGTATTGTCGCTGGTTATCATGATTATGGTATGGTCAAGGCGGCCCAGGCGTTGTTTTATTTTTTCTGCCAAATCAAAGCCGTCCATTTGTGGCATTAAGGCATCCAGGAGTATTACCTTGAAGGGGTTGCTATGATTTTCAGCACTTTCCAGAGCTTTTAATGCGGCTGCCCCATCTTCAGCATCAGTCACCTTTGCTCCCCATAAAGACAGGGTTTGTGTAAGGATCAGGCGGTTGTTCCGGTTGTCATCTACTATCAAAACCGGCATGTCAGCTAAAGCCATAGATGCGGTCGGGGCTTGATTATGATTTTGGCTCAGACCAAATTTGCATGTGAAGAAAAATGTGGCGCCCTTTCCCTGCTCACTTTCTATCCGGATATTGCCACCCATTTTTTTGACGAGTTGCCTGCATATTGAAAGACCCAGGCCGGTTCCGCCATATTTTCTGGTTGTTGATGTGTCTACCTGCTGGAAACTGTTAAAAATTTTATCATGGGCCTGCTTTGGAATTCCCATGCCTGAATCCTTCACACTAAAAAGGATTTGTGTGCTGTCGCTGTTTTCATTTTTGTCTTTATTTAGTTCTTCTACGGTAACTGCAATCTCGCCAAGGTCGGTAAATTTGGCTGCATTGCCGACAAGGTTTGTTAATATCTGTCGTAAACGTGTTGGGTCGCCGATGAGATGCAGGGGGGTATCGGGTTTGATGTCGCACAGCATTTCAAGGTTTTTCTGGTGGACATTAAGGGCAAGTATTTCACATGCTTTTTCGATTGTTTCCAAAAGATTGAACTCAATTTTTTCAAGCTCCATCTGCCCGGATTCAACCTTTGAGAGATCAAGAATATCGTTTATTAAATTTAATAAGT
>JAOZSB010000429.1 GCA_029939895.1 Desulfobacterales bacterium | reverse complement strand
TTATAATTATTAATCGCATAATTTTTTTACAATCGCTTTGTAAACCAACAACTCAAGCAGGTGGCTGGCATTGATTCATGGGAATGCCCTGGAAAATTGATCAATGAGCAAAAACAAGGTCGCATCAAAATTCAACTGGTTGCTAATTCTTGCCATAGGCTTGTCAGTGGCTGTATCATCAATAACTATTGCTACATTTCTGCTGACATCTCATACAAAAGACATTCGGGATAAGGACAGGCTGCACATAAAAGGGCTGGCTTCGAGCATCAAGTGGTTTATAGACAATGCCAACAACGTCAACTACCTTCTTTCAATAAACCCGGAAATTGTTAAACGCACGGCAAATGCAGATAAGGACTGGGAAAAAAGAGTAAATGACTACAAGGCAGAGTTTGATACAAAATCCACCACCTCTGAAAAAAGCGGGCATCCTGTTTTAGTGAAAACCAAGAGGGAATTTAATTTTGTAGAATTATTCTTTATTCAGGATCATAACGGCGACCAGGTGTTAAGGTCCCGCGGCCCAATAGGGAAAAGGGGCAATCGATGGTGGTATAAGAAATTCAGGGATGAAGGCGACAAGCCTTTTTTTTCAAAGTCATATTACTCCATAACAGACGACAAGCCTGTTGCCTCGGCCTTCCATGGAATTTACAAGGATGATAAATTTGTTGGTATAATGGGGACGGATATAAATTTTGATACGCTCCAGGAGATGACAAGCAGCTATCTTGATTCAAAGGGGCTTTACGCTCTGGTCATTGATACAGAAGGAGTGATAATTGCCCACCCTGACCGGGAGCGGTTGAAACAACTTTACAATCTAAAAAAATTGACAAGACAGGTACTTGTCAGGGACGAGTCCGGCAAGATTGTTATTAATAATGCAGGTTATCACACCACCCGCATGGAAAGGCTTGACTGGGAACCAAAAGTCACCGGAGCAGTTGCAAAGGTGCTTTCCGGCAATTCTGGAGTACTTGAAAATGTCATGCTTGAAGGGACTAATTCAACCCTTTATTACCATCCCGTACTCCTTCCTGGCAGAAACGATGGATACGGTGTATTGCTGATCCGTGACAACTCTACGCTGACGGGCAAAAAGATAACAATTTGTGCTTTTGTTATAGTAATAACGCTCCTTTTAACAGTTGTATTATCGTTTACATTTAAAATCTACTTTTCCAAAATTGTCCTCAAGCCCCTTGAAGTCCTGACGTTATCAATGAGAGGTGCAATGCCCGACGGCAGTGAAAGGGTGGAGCTAAAGACCGGGGACGAGTTTGAGGTGCTTGCCAACTCTTATAATGAAATGAATGACAAGGTCACCAACCTCAACAAAGAGCTTAAGAGACGTCATTCCCAGACGAGTCTGGAACTGGAAAAAACCACCAAAAACCTGATGAAGGAAACCACGGACAAGGAAGAAGTTGAGTCCAAGTTCAAACGGACGGAATCAGAGCTTAATGCAGTATTTGAAGCACTGCCAGATCTATTTTTCAGAATATCAGAAGACGGGATCGTATTGGACTACAAGGCATCTACAAAGGAGATGCTGTATGTTACGCCGAATTCTTTTCTCAACAAAAAAATCATAGATGTAATGCCCCCTGATATATCGAAAACCTTTATGGATACGATAGAGAAGGTTTTGCTGACCAACGAGCAAATAAACTTTGAGTATGTTTTGCCATTCAATGATGACCCCAGAACCTTTGAAGCCAGGATGCTGCCCCTTCTGGATTCCCAGGCAATAGTTATTGTCAGGGATATTCACGAACAAAAAATGCGGGCACTGGAGCTTGAGACGGCCAGAATAGAGGCTGACGCTGCAAACAATTCAAAGAGCGAATTTTTGGCGAACATGAGCCATGAAATCAGGACTCCAATGAACGCAATTATAGGCTTTACCGACTTGATGGTCCTGACGGATTTAAATATCAAGCAGAAGGACTACGTTGCGAGAATTAAAACATCAAGCATTACGCTCCTTAGCCTTATAAACGACATCCTTGATTTCTCCAAGATAGAAGCAGGCAAACTTGAAATAGAAGTACTTAATTTCAATCTACTTGAGGTCATGGAAAACCTGACTGATATGTTCGCAGAAACCGCCATCAGCATGGGGCTGGACCTTCAAATATCCGTGGACGACAGTGTGCCCATCAACCTTGTTGGAGATCCATTGAGGCTGGGGCAGGTGCTGATAAACCTGACCAGCAATGCAATAAAATTTGCTGAGGGCGGGAAGGTCTTGACCAATGTTGCTTTGAAAGAAAATTTTGAAGACAGGGTCGAGCTTGTATTTTCAGTCAAAGACAGCGGAATAGGCATAGAGACATCAAAACTGAAAGGACTGTTTGATTCCTTTAAGCAGGCAGATGGGTCAACGACCAGGAAATACGGCGGTACCGGCCTGGGACTTGCAATCTGCAAGCGACTCGTGGAGATGATGGGCGGCACTATTGATGTTACGAGTAAAAAGGGAGAGGGAAGCGAATTTTACTTCACCATGACCTTTGATGTAGCAAAAATTGAGGCCGGGGACAAGATTGAACCCAAACACCGGCTTGAAGATATAAAGGCCCTGGTGGTGGATGACAGTGACGTTTCAAGGGCCCTTGCCTGCCGAATGCTCGAAACCATGGGCATGAAGACACAGGAAGCAGAAGGCGGTTATGAGGCATTTGAAATGCTGAAAAAGGAAGACTTCGGTCTCATTATGCTGGATTGGAAAATGCCAGAACTAAACGGCATTGAAGCAACCAAAATGATAAAAACCGATAAGTCTCTTGCTGATATTCCAATCATCATGATGACCGCATTCGGCAAAAAAGATGAAATGGTTCTGGCAAAAAAGAACGGCATAGATGCATTTTTATCCAAGCCGTTTACCAGAGACCACCTCCTGGGTGTGGTGATGAACATTTTTGGCGCATTTAATGATGATAAAAACTCAGGCAGCGATGAAACCCATATGATAATAAAGGACTCCCTTGACATGGGTAAACTCTCCGGGGCAGAAGTACTTCTTGTGGAAGACTATGAACTCAACCGGCAGGTAGTTCTTGAAATCCTTGAACACTACAACGTGAAAGCTGACATTGCTGAAAATGGCAAAATAGGAGTAGAAAAAGCAGCTCTGAAAAAATATGATGCAATACTCATGGATGTACAGATGCCTGAAATGGACGGCATTGAGGCTTCAAAGAGGATTCGGGCAATGGAGGGACGGGAAGACGTACCCATAATCGCCATGACTGCTCACGCCATGAAAGGCGATAAGGAACGGTTTTTAGAATCCGGCATGACCGACTACATTTCAAAGCCTATTAATATTGAAAAGATTGTGGCAGTACTTACCACACGGATTAAACGGATCGCCTCGGCCAAAAGCGTACCTGTGATTGACAACAAAATCGAAAGGGACAAATCATTGACTGCTGCTCCCATAGGCGATATGCCGGGAGTAAATGTTGAGGTTGCACTCAAAAGAATTAATAACAACAGAGATCTTTTTGTGGAGCTTTTAAAAGGGTTTGTTGAAGCTGGCTCCGGGCTTTGCGATGATGTCAAAACATCTATTGAAAAAGGCAACATTGATGAAGCAGCGCGGACGATACACAATCTCAAGGGCATCTCAGGTGCAATATCTGCTGATGATGTCCATGATATAGTAAAGAAGTTAGAAGAAAGCGTCCGTGGTAACGGGGAGAATATGGCCGATCTAATTAATAAGAC
>JAOZSB010000428.1 GCA_029939895.1 Desulfobacterales bacterium | reverse complement strand
AAGCATTATAACAAAACTGGTTTGATGTTGATTTTTTTTATTTTACTTTAATTGCTGTGCATTAAAACAGGCAGTTAAAATTTTTCAGGGTAGAGTATCCTGTCCGTAAGATCACAAATTATATGTCCATAGACTATGTGTGTTTCCTGAATTCTGGCGGTCACAGGGGACTCAACGTTGAGAGTGATGTCAGAAATTTCTGCCAGCCTGCCGCCCATGCCTGTGAAGGAGATTAAGAAAAGCCCCATATCCTTTGCTGCTTCCATTGCAAGTACTACATTTTTAGATGACCCGCTTGTGCTTATTCCTATTGCAATGTCATTTGGCCGCCCCAGGGCCATGAGCTGTTTTGAAAAAACCTGGTCAAAGCTGTAGTCATTGCCTATTGCTGTGAGGGCCGAGGTGTCCGTTGTAAGGGCAAGAGCTGCAAGGGGAGGGCGCTCAATTGCAAAACGGTTGGTAAACTCAGCAGCTATGTGCTGGGAGTCTGCTGCGCTGCCGCCGTTCCCGAAAAGTAGTATTTTATTACCCGCAGCAATTGCTTTTGCAGTATTTTCTGCTGCCTTGATAAGCAGGTCTGTATTTTTTGTTACGCTTACCTGCTTGGCTTTTATGCTTTGTTCTAAAATATCTGATATTACTTCTTTCATTATTGATTCCTGTTTTATAAAAATTTATTCCTGTGTTCAGGATGCCTGCTGTGTCAGGATCTTCTGAAGTTCTTCTATCTTTGCAGTTGAATCATGGCCTGCTTCCTGTGCTTTTTTATATTCTTCGAGTGCCTGTTCAATGTTGTTGTGCCTGTGGAGCATATCAGCCAGCCTGTGCCTGAAAAGGCCGTTGTCCGGGGCAATGGAAACACTTTGTTCCAGAAAAGTCTTTGCTATTTCCTGGTTTTCGCCAATCCTGTCAAAAATCAATCCCAGAGCCGACAAAGAAACAGCATCGTTTGGGTTGATTTTTACTGCTGCCTGGAATGCTTTTTTTGCCATTTGGGGTTCATCCAGGGCTTCAAGGCATTCTCCAAGGCTCCTGTGGGCTGTACCAGATTCAGGGTTAATTAAAATTGACCGGTCAAGGTATTCCTTTGCTTCTGTATATTTTTTCTGCTCGTTAAATATTCTGCCAATGTGGTAAAGAACTTCAAAGGTTTCCGGGCTGATTTTCTCAGCAGCTTTGAAGTACTCCATTGACTTCTCAAAATCTTTTTTAAGGACAAAGATAAGCCCTGCATTATAGGGAGCCATCACATCATGTGGGTCCTGTTTGATTGCGGTTTCAAATTCTTCGAGAGCCTCGGTATGCTTTTCCATGTCTCCAAAACAGACACCCAGACTGATGTGAATATTAACATTTTCCGGATCAAGGGTGAGGGCCCTTTTAAATTCTTTGACCGCACCATCAATATCACCCTGCTGATACAGGTTGTCTCCGCAAATATTCATGCTGACAGAGTCAAAGGAAACAGCACTGTCGTTGCCGAAAAACTCTGCATGGATAAGTGCTTTTACTGCATTGGCAATTATTTCATCTTTTTTAAAATCAATTTCTGGAAAAGATGCAGTACCGACAGATAGAGTCATGCCGGTCTTTTCATCAAAGGCCTGCTTTAATTTCAGGGCGATTTCCATAGCCTTTGTATTGTCGGCCAGTGGAATGACAAGCCCGAAAATATTTTTTTCAATAATTCCCCAAATGCCCTGCTCATCACTGCAAATTTCCTCAAGAAGACTGGAAATCGCAAGAATCGGCTTTTTTGCAGTATTAACTTCTTCGTCAATTTCCTGATTGTTGTCTATCTCATTCGGTGTATCAATTATGAGTGAGACAACAGAAAAAATTTCCTTGTCAGTCAATAGAGTGTCGGCTGCATTTGATAGTTTCGGGCCAGTTAAAAGGTCTGGGTATTGTTCTTCTAAAACAGCCAGCAGCGTGCTGGTGCTGTTTTCTGTAACTTTGATAACATCGGAGGTATCTTTGCTTGTTTCCCTGTTTGATTGCGGCATAGTTTTGGTCATTGATTATCCTTTTCGACGATTTTAGCAAAGGCGACCTGAAGAACCGGCAGGTCTTCGCTGTCAATTGTTCTGGGGTCGATTATAAACATGTCCTCTTCTATTCTTCCTATTATCGGCGGGGTATTGTTCCGCAGTAGAATTTCTATGCTGTTTGGTGTTGTATTGTCAATGGTAACACATATGCACCTGCTGGGAAGGTCAAGCAGGGGCATGGACCCGCCGCCTGCCTTTGAAGGCAGCGTTTTAAGTGTTACTTTCAGACCATTGCCAATTTTTTCAAGCAAGGTTTTCAGGGTTTGAGCTTTTTGTTCCAGCTCATCAAAGGGAGCAAGGAGCATTCTCAATGTCGGGATTTCCGATATTGCCTTTGCCTCGTCACGATAGAGAGAAAGGGTAGCTTCAAGCCCTGCAAGTGTCATTTTGTCGATCCGTAATGCCCTTGTCAAGGGGTTTGCCTTGATTTTATCGATCATATCCTTTTTGCCGACAATGATTCCTGCCTGGGGCCCGCCCAGGAGCTTGTCCCCGCTAAAGGTGACAATGTCAGCGCCAGTTGATACAGATTCTTTTATGGTTGGTTCCCTGGGCAAGCCGTACTTGGAAAAATCGATCAGGGTTCCGCTGCCAAGATCCTCCATTACCGGGATATGGTATTTTGCACCGATGCTGACCAGTTCCTTCAGGGAAACGCTTGAAGTAAAGCCAACAACGCTGTAATTGCTTGTATGAACCTTTAAAAGCAGGGCGGTTTCACTTTCTATTGCTGATTCATAGTCATTGGGATGGGTTCTGTTGGTTGTGCCTGTCTCTGTAAGGGTGCATCCACTTTTTGTCATAACATCGGGTATCCTGAAGGAACCGCCGATTTCGACAAGCTCGCCCCTGGATACAATGACTTTTTTGCCCCTTGCTGCTGTATCAAGGCATACCAGAACTGCTGCGGCATTGTTGTTAACAACCATTGCTGCTTCTGCACCAGTGAGTTCGCAAATAATTTTTTCTATGTTGCTGTACCTGGAGCCTCGTGTACCACTGGTAAGATCAAATTCAAGATTGGAGTATCCCCTGGTTACTTCAACTATGTTTTCAAGAACTTTTTTCTCAAGCAATGATCGCCCCAGGTTGGTATGAACTACTACTCCTGTAGCGTTTATAACCTTTTTTAGATTAAAGGAGTATAAATCACTGGCAAAGGTTCTGGTTTTTTCAATGGCAATTTCGAGGATCTGTTCTTCAGTAAAGTCTTCAAGGTTTTTATCCTCTGCTGCATCAAACCCGGTATTATCAATAATGGCGTTTCGTATGCTTTCAACAGCCCGTCTGGCGGCAGCAAGCACTATTGACTTTGGAATATCTTTGAATTCAAGGTCTTTCCCGGCATGATCAAGTATGGTATCAATGTTGGGAAGTTTTCTTAAACCAGTCTGTTGTTTTTGAGAAATTGTCATTGGAATATTATCAATTATGCATAAAACTTCAGTTTATAGATTATATGACCGTGCCTGCCAGAAAAACAAATGCCGCAGGAATGATACGATTCATAACGAATTACAGTAAGTTCTTTTTAGTAAACAAAACAGCTTTAACCCTTTTATGGTCATACTGGACAATATATAAAAAACATGCATTATTTCTGGCCAGGTTCAATAAAAAAATTGTTTAATAACCATATCAAATTAAATACTAAAGTTTCGCAGTAACTAAACGGCCTGTGTCGAACAGGCTATTTTCTGCAA
>JAOZSB010000427.1 GCA_029939895.1 Desulfobacterales bacterium | reverse complement strand
ACTTTGACATAACAACTATAGTCCTGTGAGGGGCCAACATTTTTGTCAAAAAATCTTTCCCCAAGGGCCTGGTACATTTCCTCTATGCTTTCAACATAATGCTCATTCGCCTGGTAATAAGAATTACAGTACATAGTTATGTATTCCAACAGCTCAAACCCGCAAAATTCAAGCTTTTTGCTGTAGGTCTCTGGATGGGCAGAATGTGCCTTGTTTATGCCGCCACCATGCACTATTGTTAACAAAATCACAAACAGCCAGATTGTTTTTCGTGTCATGAGATTTTCCTTTTGTCAGTCAGTTTCTGCAAATCATGGATAGCTGACAGGCTATTGCTTAAAGTCAGAATCCAAAATTCGCTTATAGGTAACTCCTGCATACTTTCTTATGTAGGCTTTGTATTTATTGTTTTTTGATATGCCGTCAAGAACCAGTAGCGAGCTTTTAACCTTGAGTACTTCCAAGACACTAATCACCCACATTATTTCACCACGGGTAATATGTTTTTTTTCTAAAAACTGATGGAGCCATTTTGCTATGAACCTGTCATCTTTTTTTACGATCTCTCTTAACAGAGTTCTCGCCACCTTCCTGTACTCTGGCTCTTCTGGAAGCCTGAGTAGTATTTGTAGCAGGTAATATTTTGTCTCATAATCCGGGAAGTACCTGAGATAATAGAACTGCTCTCTTTTTGAATATGGCATTGTGTCGGCTATTTCTTCCATGAGAGCCTGCTTCATTTTTGCTTTTTCTTCCTCAGACTCGAAATATAACCTTGGGTATCTACGCTCTGATGACATCTCGAATTTACGCCAGCCCCCAGAATCTATGACAATTTTAAAACCGTCCTTGTCAGCCCTCAATATCTTTGTATTCCAGGCTGCTAATCCTGAATTGAATTCATAACCGAACCTTGAAGGGAATACAAAAGGGGGCTTTGAATCCAAAAAATATTTATACAGGTTTCCTTTACCTTCAATATAATGTCCATTATCATCCCGATAATAATAACAATCATTTCGCAGCCTTACTAAAAAGCAATACTCGTCCTCAGCGAGAGTACCCAAAAACAAGTCTGACCATGCGATCATCAAGCCATTACCTGGCACGAATAATAGTGAAATTGTCACAAATAACCAGATTGCTTTTTGTGCCATGAGATTTTCCTTTTGCCAGCCAGTTTCTGCAAATCATGGATTACTGCCCTGCTACTGCTGGAAGTCAGAATACAAAATTCGCTTATAGGCAGTTCCTGCATACTTTCTTATATAGGCTTTGTATTTGTTGTTTTTTGATATGCCGTCAAGAACCATCAGCGAGCTTTTAACCTTGAGCATTTCCAATGCCCCAATCACCCACGTTGTTTCATCATCGGTAATATAATTTTTTTCTAAAAACAGATGGAACCACTTTGCTATGAATCTGTCTTCATATGTCAGCATGTCATTCAAATAGTATATCGCTGTATTTCTGTACTCTGGCTCTTCTGGAAGCTTAAGCAGTATTTGTAGCAGGTAATATTTTGTCTCATAATCCGGGAAGTACCTGAGATATGATAACTGCTTTCTTTTTGAATATGGCATTGTATCTGCTATTTCTTCCATGAGAGCCTGCTTCATTTTTGCTTTTTCTTCCTCAGACTCGAAATATAACCCTGGGTATCTATACTCTGATGACATCTCGAATTTACGCCAGCCCCCATCATCTATGACTATTTTAAAACCGTCTTTGTCAGCCCTCAATATCTTTGTATTCCAGGCTGCTAATCCTGAATTCCAAAGATAATTATACAGGTTTCCTTTACCTTCAATATAATGTCCATTGTCATCCCGATAATAATAACACTCATTTCGCAACCTTACTAAAAAGCAATACTCGTCATTACCACAGCCAGTTCCGTAATAAAAGTCTGACCATGCGTTCATCAAGCCACTACCTGGCACGAATAATAATGAAATTGTCACAAATAACCAGATTGCTTTTTGTGCCATTTAGCTGTCCTTTTGTATGAAAGTTACTCTAAGCATCTACAACTCTTTCATGTTTTGTTGTGGGCAAAAAATAAACACATAAAAAGTCTGCCCGTGGCAGTTTGTAAACATATTGATTATAGTTCAATTATAAAAAGCCTGAATATTTTCAATTCAAGCTGCGGTCACATGAGCCTTATTTTTCTATATAGACCCGTTTTCTAGCTTTTATTTTTTGATACCACTTCTTTTTTAATAGATTTCGTTCTTTTTCTGATGAACTCATATTTAGCATTTCAAGCAAACTTGGATACTTCCTTCCAGGGTAAAATGGCTCAGCACCACCATATTTAAATTTTGGTGGGACTTTTTTTTCGTCTTTTGCCTTGGCTTTTGTTACCCCCTTTTGGGGATCAATAATTTTTCCAGTATATTTATTGATGGGGCCTTTTTCTTTGACTTTTGTTACCCCCTTTTGGGGATCAATAATTTTCCCAGTATGTTTATTGATGGGGCCTTTTTCTTTGACTTTTGTTACCCCCTTTTGGGGATCAATAATTTTCCCAGTATGCTTATTGATGGGGCCTTCTTTTTGAGAGTCTTCTTTTTTAGGGATTTCTTTCCGAGCTGCTTCTAAATATTGTTTCATTGTAAAAACTTCTCCATTGTAAGTAATGCTGTCGAAAAAGTTTTTCCGATGCCTATCAGCTTCAACCTGTTCATTTAAAAATGGTTCAATGCCAGCTTTTCGTAAAAGTCTGTGAACTCCCTCGTGTACCATTACGCCAGCTATTTTTTTTGTTCTGTTTACGTCGTATTTTTCCAGGATTTGTTCATTCAAAACTATTTTTCCACTTAAATGATCTGTTTGGCCCCAAATACCAGGGTCTTTTTCATTCTTACTTCTTTTTAAAACCCCAAACAACAGTGAACCATCTTTCCGTGCCTCCTTTAATGAGTCAAGGATCAACTTTCCTTCAGTAGTTTTTGCCCAATCAGAAGATTCAATCTCTTTAAAGGCATCGTCAATTGCTTTGTTACGAATTTCTTTCACCTTTGGCTTTAGAGAATAGGAAAATTTTTCTTCATACTTTATAGTCTTATTGTTTTTTGTTTCTACTTTGTCATTCTTTGCCGGTTCAATGGGTTTTGAAGTGCTTCCTTTTGTCTCATTGTTTATACGATAACTTTTGTTATTACTTTGTGGCTTGTCGTCAGTGTTTCGCTCCCTGGATTGATCGTTTTCTCCCTTCGATATTTTGCCCCTAAAAATTGACCTGTTTTTCCTTGTGTCTGTCTGTTTTTTATTGTTCTTAAAATAATCAGGGTTTTGCTTTAATAATTTAAGTGCTGCTATAATATTGGCACCTGCGCTTACATAGTTGGATGGCTCGGCTCCTCCAGTCAACAGGCCCTTCTGGCGGATTGGCGTGCTGCTATTTTTTTGTGTGGCATCAGGCTTTGATTTTTCGGGTTGCCCGGCTCTTCCAGTCAACAGGCCTTGATTGCGAATTGGCGTGCTGCTACCTTTTTGTGCGGCATCAGGCTTTGTTTTTCCGGGTTGCTCGGCTCCCCCTGTTGATAAACTTTTCCTGTAAACAGACTTGTTGTCGTTTTCCTGTGCTTTGGTATTACGCCCTTGCTTTGCATCATCACGCCCTTGTTTTGCAGCACCAGGGGCAGATGATTGTGGTTCTTCTTCAAGAAACTTCCAATAGGGTGACTTTTTCATTAAATTTAATAGTGACATATTTCTTCCTTTTTGTCATTAGAATTTAAATTATTCCAAAATTTAC